>SKXH01000194.1 GCA_007128495.1 Bacteroidota bacterium | reverse complement strand
ATGTCCCCCACACCGCTTTTTCACATGTCATAGATTTTGTTTTCCCGAGCGATGATCATGCATATCATGAGAAATTTCACTCCGATATTATCTTAAACTCCGAAATTCCGGATATCCTTGCCGATTATAACTACGACGTTCATCGCATTCTTGACGACAGCAATTTCCCTTTGCTTGAACGCTCCATCCCGGACCTCTGCGCCGACCGTATCGATTACTCGCTCCGCGACATGACCGCCTCTCTTGGATACAATGAGAAAATTCAGTCATATATCGATAATATTACCATTCACAATAACGAGATCATTTTCAAAGACCCGGAAACAGCCAGACGTTATGCAGAAGATTATCTTATGATGGATCGTACCCGATGGTCGCATCCGTTAGAAATAGCATATTACCAGATTCTCGCCGAAGCAATGAAGCTGGCACTCGAAAAAGGGATTTTGGATAAAGTTGAGCTATTTAAAGACGATTCATACGTCTACTCCAAACTTCAAGGATCGAACGACAGCGAGATCAAAAATAAACTATCGATGCTTTCGCCGGGACTGACCATCCTCGACGACCCGGATGATTATCAATTTTTTGCCCGGAATAAAGTCCGTTACGTTAATCCGAAATTTATGAACGGTCAACGGGAAGCACAACGATTAAGTGAAACATATCCGGATTTTAACGCAGCCCTTACCAAACATATTGAACGTATTACAAGGGGAAATTACATTAAGATTTTGTCATATTAATTATTTTACCTTACAATTATGTAGTATTCCTTTCCGTCTCCCATCCCGCAAATTTACCCTCATCACGCCGGGTCACCTGCTTACCGTTCACGTAACATCCATCCAGTTTTGACGGATAGAACGAAATATGATCCCTTCCCTTTTGAAATCTCTTAAGCGGATCGGAATATCGCCAGGCAGCGTTAGGTGCGTTTTTACCGTTGACGACAACATGAAAATATTCCGCATCGCCTTTCCACGAACAATGTGTTTGACGGTCACTTGACTCCAAATATTCTTGCTTCACATCTTCCTGTGGAATATAATACACCGCCGGCAAACCTGGTTCAAGGACCAGAACCGGATCAGTGGTTTCAGCTATGGCAACATCGTTGAATATAACCTTAATCCTGTCTGTTGTTTTTTCCACTATAGGGATTTTTGAGCGGCGATCTGAAATATTTGAGGTCATACTTCCTTTCTTAATTGTTTGATAATTACGGAATAATAGTTTATTTTAAAATCCATTATTATTATTTATAACAAACTCAACAAAACGAGGTTCAATCCATACTATATCCTCCATAAATCAGAAACCCATTATTTAAACTCTAACCTAATTAACACACTATGAATCAACTTTATGACGATCAAGCTTCAGGGGGAAACACCGGCCGTGTTATATTGCTCTCCGCCATTGCTGCTCTGGGTGGATTTTTATTCGGCTTTGACAGCGGTGTAATCAACGGCGCCGTTCACGCCCTTCAACAGGCATTCGATTCCGACGCGGTCGGAACAGGTTTCAATGTTGCTTCGATGCTTCTGGGATGCGCCGTCGGTGCATTTTTTGCCGGCTCGCTTGCCGATAAATTCGGAAGAAAAAAAGTACTCATCGTAACCGCTCTCACATTTATCGTCAGTGCATGGGGCTCGGGTGTTTCAGGTAGTTCGGCCGAGTTTGTCTTTTACCGGATACTGGGCGGATTGGCTGTGGGGAGTGCGAGTATTCTTGCACCCGCTTACATTAGTGAAATCGCCCCACCCCATATCCGCGGGAGACTGGCTTCGCTTCAACAATTGATGATCGTAGTCGGACTTTTTGCGGCATTTTTCAGTAATTATACTATTGCCGGGATTGCCGGCGGTGCATCCGAAATACTCTGGACAGGATTTGAGGCATGGCGATGGATGTTCTGGATAGAGATCATACCTGCATCGATATTTTTTATCGGACTGCTCTTCATTCCCGAATCACCCAGGTATCTCGTCGCTGCCGGAAGGTACGGCGAAGCGGTGTCGATACTTACACGCCTGACCGATTCCATAAAAGCGAACGCTCTTGTAGAAGATATAAAAGTAACTGTTTTTCAGAAAAGAAAACCGCGCTTTACGGATATATTCTATACAGGACGGAAGATACAGCCGATCGTTCTGGTCGGGATCGGTCTGGCAATGCTGCAACAATTTACCGGTATTAATGTTGTATTTTATTACGGAGCAGTTCTATGGCAGGCAGCCGGTTTTACCGAAGCCGACGCTTTGCTCACCAATGTAATCAGCGGCTCGGTGAATGTATTGTTCACGTTTGTTGCGATTGCGCTCATTGATAAAGTCGGACGAAAACCCCTGCTGCTGGTCGGCGCATTGGGACAGGCGGTTATGCTTGCCACAATGGCTTTCGTTTTTGCAACGGGTGATCTTACACCCGATGGCGATCTGGCACTGAGTGCCGTGCAGGGAACATGGGCGCTCATTGCTGCAAACTTGTATATTGCCTTCTTTGCTTTTTCATGGGGACCGGTTATGTGGGTCATGCTCGGTGAAATGTTCCCGAACCGTTTCCGCGGCGCTGCACTCGCCGTATGCGGTCTGGCGCAATGGGGATCGAACTTCCTTATCACCATCACATTTCCGATATTGCTGACATCAATCGGACTGGGATTCTCATACGGGATCTATGCCGCATTCGGAGTTATAGCGTTTGTGTTTGTGAAGAAATTTATTATTGAAACGAAAGGTAAAACGCTCGAACAGATGTCGAAAGAACACGAGAGGCCTGAATAATCCCAAAATATTGCAATAAAAAAACCTGCGGTGCTATACCGTTAACACACCGCAGGTTATTTATATGGAGGGAAAGAATATATTACTTATCTTTCATATACGGATACACCCAATCCTTCGACGGTACAAAGGTCTCTTTGATCGCACGGGCGGTCATCCAGCGGAGCATATTCATTACACTGCCCGCTTTATCATTTGTGCCCGACGCTCTACCACCGCCAAACGGCTGTTGATGAACGACCGCTGCAGTCGGTTTATCGTTGATATAAAAGTTACCCGCTGCATTTCTGAGCCGTTTTGTCATATGATCTAATGCATATCTATCCTGCGAGAAGATCGCACCGGTCAAGGCATACGGTGAAGTTTCGTCGCAGAGCTGAAGTGTCTCATCGAACTTATCATCGTCGTATGCATAGATCGTCAAGACAGGACCGAATATCTCTTCTTCCATCGTTTTGAATTTCGGATTGGTGGTCACGATGGTTGTCGGCTGAATGAAATATCCCTTCGAGTCATCATACTCACCACCAGTAATGATTTCGGCTTCATCCGATTTCTTCGCAAAATCAATATATTCGGTGATGCTCTTGAATGCAGCTTTATCGATAACAGCACCCATAAAGTTCGTGAAATCCTCAACGTCGCCGACCTTGATCTTCTTTACCTCGGCAACATACTTTTCTTTAAACTCAGGCCAGATCGACTTTGGAATATACATCCGGGAGGCAGCGGAACATTTCTGTCCCTGATATTCAAACGCGCCCCGTATCGCTGCAACAACCATTGCATCAACATCGGCAGCTTTATGTGCAAAGATAAAATCCTTGCCACCTGTTTCACCAACTATACGAGGATAATATTTCATTTTGTGAATATTTTCTCCGATCTGTTTCCACATTTGCTGGAACACAGCCGTCGATCCGGTAAACTGAATACCTGCAAGGTTTTCGTTCGAAAGAGCGGGTGTGCCGACCTTCGAGCCCGAGCCCGGTATAAAGTTCACAACACCCGGCGGCAACCCGGCTTCGATGAGCAGTTTCATAAAGTGATACGCCGAATAAATTGCGCTCGATGCCGGTTTCCACAACGAGACGTTTCCGACCATTGCGGGTGATGTCGGCAGATTGCCGGCAATTGCGGTAAAGTTAAACGGCGTCACAGCGAAGATATAACCTTCGAGCGGACGGTATTCAACCCGGTTCCACATTTCCGTCGGTGAATACGGCTGCTCTTCAAATATCTTTGTCATATACCAGGTATTGAACCGCAGAAAATCTGCAAGTTCGGCGACCGCCTCAATTTCTGCCTGATGCGGTGTCTTGGATTGTCCGAGCATCGTAGCGCCGTTAATGATAAAACGCCACGGACCGGTAAGCAGCTCAGCGGCTTTACGGAAAACCGATGCGCGCTGCTCCCACGGCAATTCGGCCCAGGTTTTGCGGGCTTCGAGTGCGGCATCGATCGCCATTTTCACTTCTTTTTCACCTGCTTTATGATATACGCCGAGTTTTTTACCGTGATTATGCGGCGGTCTGATATCGGCAGTATCGCCTGTTTTAACTTCCTCACCACCGATTATGAGTGGTACTTCAACTTCATTTGCTTGTAAATCTTTTAATGTCTTTTTTAAAGCGTCTCGTTCAGGGGTACCCGGTCCATACATCAATGGATCCTCGTTATGTGTTTCGGGTACGAAGAAATATGCGTTTGACATAAATGCCCTCCGTTTTCTATTAATATAATACTGTAGTCTATATGAGGTTGGTATTTAACATACAGTGGTTATTTTTATAATACGAAAAATTTTTGAATTTCGAAACTTTATCAATAATATGCGAGAAATCTGCCCGCGGCAATGATGACAAACCATAGAAAGAGAGATACCGCACCTGAAACGCGTCCCCGTACCGGAAGTTTGTCTAATGTTTCCAAATCGCGGAGCCGGTTCATCACATACTTGTTATCTATACCGTCACTACCTTAGCTAACATCACGTAATTTTAAGAAATTCCAGCGATGTGCGAATGTAAGGAATAGAACCAACAAACCGATGAGCGCCGCCGTATATCTGAATGTCGCTGAAAACCCGTACTGTGTAACGAACGGCTGTATAATAAGAAGAGATGAAAAATGACCGAGAAAGATCGAGGTTGTAAGTGCACCGAGCGATCTTCCCCGGTACCGCGGAGGGGCCACTTCGGACAACCACATTGTAATATTGGGCATAAACAAACCTACACCGGTTCCGGTGAAGAAAAGTCCGATCAGGATGTGCACATAAAGTAAAGAAATACTCATTATAACGAATCCCACACCGACCAGTAAAAGTGAAACAATCACAAGGCGAATATATACCACTCCAATGCTAATACGTATATACATAAGCGATGCAAGCGCACTAAAGAAAGTTGAAGAGGCAATTGCAACACCGATTTGAAGCGCACGGGCACCGGTAAGATCACGTAGATAAAATGGAAGTTGAGTCGGGACCATATAAAAAAATGCCTGGACTAAGAACATTAATATGCATATAAATACTATTAACGGAAAAACACTCTTTAGATGGGAACGGTCTTTTGTATGGACGGATTCTTCCGAGGAAGTTGTTAAACCGGAGCTTTCAACAACCGGTTCGAATATAGAGGTCAAGGTAATAGGTAACAATAACAACGCCGTTAAGTAAATAGCAAACGGTGCATTCCAGGTAATCTCGGCAAGCAAACCGCCGGTCGTTAAATAAACCATTCCTCCGATACCTATCGACGCCGCCTGCAATCCCATGAAACGGGCACGCGTTCTGCCATCATAATAATCGGCTATTAGGGTAGTAATGGTCGTCATTATCGCGGCGACTGCGATCCCCAGAAACACGCGTGTTAAAAGAATCTGATAAATAGAATCGAGAAGCGCTGCGCTGCTTCCGACTATTCCGTACAACAACAAACCGGTCATCAAAACATATTTTCTGCCGAACCGGTCAACAACATACCCGGCAACCGGTGAAAAAAGTGCGATAAACAACGCAGGCACGGTCAGCACAAGCCGGACAAGATAATCAGCATTCGGTACATCCGAAAAATGATCCAGCATAGAAGGAAGCGATGGTGAAATGATGGCGCCAGCCATAATGGTAAGCGTACTGCCTACAAGGAGTACTACTTTTACCGGTAGACGGGTAGGGTCTGGTTGGGTCAATGTGAACGTTACGATGATTTGATTTAGGAATTTTCAACTTTGTATAAGTACCTTCAATATACGAAGATGGTTTCCGATTTTCCACTATAGTGTTGAAGATAAGTGCTTGGTGAGCTATAAATAAAATCATTGCACGGATTTGTAATCTACAAACACTCCCTCCACCAGCACCCGTCACGACGCATTAATTCCTCGGCTTCTACCGGTCCCCACGAGCCCGCTTCATAGATAGGCAACTCTTTAACCGGCGCGTTTTGCCACGCTTCAAGCACCGGCATCAAAATTCTCCAGCTTTCTTCAACCCCGTCGTACCGTGCAAATAAAGCTGCATCTCCAAGCATCGCATCAAGTATTAACCTTTCATAGGCATCGGCAAGTTTTGTGTTAAACGTCGACTCGTAATCGAACTTCATCGTTACGGGTTTTATCTTCATTCCCTGTCCGGGGACCTTCGCACCGAAACGGAGTGAGATACCTTCATCCGGCTGCAATCGTAACGCAAGAAGATTGGCATCTATTTCACCGTCCCCCATACCGGTATCGGACTGAAATATCTGATGGGGAATTCGCTTAAAGACCAGTATTACTTCCGACACACGTTTCGGTAAACGTTTACCCGTTCTCAGATAAAACGGTACCCCGGCCCATCTCCAGTTATTGATATGCAGTTTCAGCGCGGCGTATGTCTCCGTTAAAGAATTCTTATCAACTCCCTCCTCCTCTTTATATCCGGGGACTTCCTTCCCGTTCATTTTTCCACGGGTATACTGTGCCCGAACAACTACGGTATCAACCTCTTCGCGTGATATCGGCTTGACCGATTCAAACACTTTTACCTTCTCATCACGGAATGCGTCGGCATCAAAACGTACCGGCGCTTCCATTGCAGTATGGGCAAATACCTGCAACAGGTGATTCTGTATCATGTCGCGTAACGCACCGGACCTTTCGTAATATCCGCCTCTGCCCTCGACACCGACAGTTTCGCCCGCAGTTATCTGGACATGATCAATATAATGCCGGTTCCATATCGGTTCAAATATGCCGTTAGCAAATCTGAACGCGAGCAGATTTTGCACCGTCTCTTTGCCCAGGAAGTGATCGATGCGGTAGACCTGGTCTTCAGCGAAAACTTCTCCGACTTTATAGTTCAATTCTTTGGCCGACTCCAGATCGTATCCAATGGGCTTCTCTATGATAATTCTTGTCCAATCACCATTGACCGGCTTATTGAGCCCTACTGCGCCCAGTTGTTGTACCACCGACAAATATGCAGACGGGGGTATTGCAAGATAGAATAAGTGATTACCCGGGATAGTATAATCATCTTCAATTTTTTGCAGTGTTTTTTTCAGATTTTCAAACGAATCGCGGCTGTCATAGTCTATGGGACCACAATGTAATTGTTCAGAAAATGTATCCCATTGATCAGCATTCTCTTTCCCATTACTGAATTCATCGTGCGCATCTTTCATTCGTTGGCGAAAATCTTTATCGGATAATTCTCCGCGTGTAACACCGAGAATTTTAAATTTTTCCGGGAGCATTTTTTGCGCGTATAGATCATACAGTGCCGGAATGAGTTTCCGTTTCGTTAAATCCCCCGTTGCTCCGAAAATCACCATAATACAAGGACCGGGGATGCGGGATTTGTCGGTATCAGTCGCTTTTACTTCGTTTTTTGTTTTATTCATTTTTTCCTCATCGTGTGACCGCCAAATTGATTTCGCAAGGCGGCAAGAATTTTTGCACTGAACGATTCCCCCTGTCTCGAACTGATACGTGCTATAAGCGAATGAGTAAGTATCGGTGCCGGCACATCTTTTTCGATTGCTTCCGAAACCGTCCACCTTCCCATTCCGGAATCTTCAACATAATCTGTAAGTTTTTCAAGTCGTGGATCATCCTTCAATGCTTTTGCAAGAAGCTCGAGCAACCAGGATCGTACGACGCTCCCATTCCCCCATACATCTGCTACATCCACTAAATCAATTTCATACTCGGATTCTTTCATTATACCGAACCCTTCTGCATATGCCTGCATTAAACCGTACTCTATACCATTGTGTATCATTTTAACATAATGTCCGGCACCGCTTGGACCGATGTACCGATATCCGTTGGGAGGAGCAAGCGACCTGAAAATCGGTTCACAATAATCGAATATCTCTTTCTTACCTCCGACCATTAAACAATATCCATCCTTCAATCCCCATACTCCACCGCTTGTTCCAACATCGAGAAAATGTATACCGTATGATTCCAATTCATCAGCTCTGCGACGCGAATCCTTATAAAAAGAATTACCGCCATCAACAATAATATCCCCTTTCGATAAAGTTGGTGTGAGCGTATCAATTGTTTTCCGGACAGGATCTCCGACTGGAACCATCATCCAAATGATTCTGGGTGTCGTTAAGGACTTGATGAGCTCCTCAATAGAGAATGCTCCGGAAGCTCCTTTTTCCTCGATCGTCTTAACCGCACTTTCATTAAGATCGAATGCCACTACCCGGTGATTATCCCGCAGCAGACGTTCTGCCATAGCTGCACCCATTTTCCCGAGTCCGATTAAACCTACCTGCATTGATTCTCCTTTCTGGTATTGAAATGAATGAATATAATATAACGAAGAAAATAACCGAAGGTATGAGATAACCAATTGCCAAGTCTGAGAATTCGGCATATCCTGCTTGTGCGTAGACAAACAGATTCGGACCGACCGAAACGGTTATTAGAAACAATATCGCCAAAATTACATTTTCCCTTGCAAAAGAACTGTCGAACGGCAGTAGAATTGCCGCAAAACGAAGAATCATTACAATCATTTGCACAAATGTTTTTTGAGTATAATGTATGGTAAATGAAGATGAAGTTCCGTCCGTCACATGACATTATATAAAAAAAAGCAACGAAATGCGAAAAAATCCTGGAAATCCGACACAAAAGAAATTGTAAAAAATAGTTAATGGCAGTTAATAATTAAGCTTTCTTAATCAAACAGTTTTTGATAGTATGAGTAATACTCCATTACGGCTGCTACATAGTTAATGGTTTCCGGTGAACCGATAAAATACCCACCTGTCGGTCTACCGGTTTCCCAGATGTACTGATGGAGTGTATAATACCGAAATGATAACATCGGTAAAATATCACGGATAATATCCCATCTGTTCGGGTTAAGATTCAGATAGCGTGCTATTTGCTGTGCATCCCTCACGCGCGTCGGTCCGCCGTTGTATGCAGCAAGCGCAAGTTGTAATCTATCTTCACTCGATGTTTCGGAGTAAGAGTGCTCATCATTGGAAATAAACATCGTATATACCCACCACAGATAGTATATACCAGCCACGATATTATCTTCAGGTTGAGCTACATTATCGATGCCAAGTGCATCCGAAATATCTCTGCCGGTGGGAGGCATGATCTGCATAAGTCCAAATGCTCCTCTGTGACTGACTGCTTGAATCCGAAAGCGGGATTCCTGATTCATGACAGCAAGAATAAAACGCCAATCAAATCCATAGCGATTAGCATATCGTTTAATCGTCTGCTCGTAAGATTCAAGTATTCGCTCAATTCTCGGGAAACCAAGTTCCAACTGCATTTTATGATCGAGATGTGAAATTTCATTTATGCTCTGGTTTACCCGCATATTTTCAGAGTCTTGCCCGTGCCCCCTATCGGAAACTATTAAAATAAAAATGACGATAAATAAATAGTTCTTATTCATATTTCGGTCCTTATTTATTTATGTATTTTGATTTGCTCACATTAACCGTCATTTAAAGTACAACTAAGGGGAGTTGAAAACCAATCGTCCAACAGGATGAATTATGGACTAAATCTTCTGATTGAGAAAATTAACAGCAAGATATAATATAGGGCAACGGAGTGCACCGTCAATAACCATTTTCGTATGGCGGATCCTATCACTTGATTCTTTACCTGTTCTCCACTATCTTTCCTGAAACATTCCAACCATTTCGTCAGACAGCTGACAGATATTTATGTTTTCCCATCGTATACTTAAATAAAAAATTTAAAGAGGATTATATGGCAAAGAAACGATACGATCTTATTGTAATTGGTTCGGGGAGCGGTGCCCTCGGGGCTGCATTTCGGATTAAAAATGATGGATGGAAAGTCGCAGCGATTGATTCGTTACCGTTTGGCGGAACCTGTGCCCAGCGGGGATGTGATCCGAAGAAAATTTTAGTCGGTGCAGCGGAAATAATCGACAGAATCGAGCGCATGAGTGAAAAAGGAATTTCCGGCTCATCGAAGATAAAATGGTCCGATTTAATGAAATTTAAAAACACTTTTACAGAACCGGTCCCCGACAGCAGAACTCAAAGTATGAAAAAAGCGGGGATTGTTCCCATAAACGGCAGAGCGAAATTCATTAACGAAAACTGTTTGGAAGTTAATGGCGAATATCTGGAGACAAAAAAAATCCTTCTCGCAAATGGTGCAAAACCTGTCCCTTTAAATATCGAGGGTGAAGAATATCTAACCTATAGCGACGAATTCCTTGCACTCAACGAACTTCCGGAGAATATTATTTTTGTGGGCGGAGGATATATCTCCTTTGAATTCGCCCACATTGCCGCACGCGCCGGGAGTTCGGTAACGATACTCCACCGGGGTGAACGGCCGCTTGAACAGTTCGACAAAGATTTGGTCGGATTGCTTATGGACAGGACAAAAGAAATCGGTATCGATCTTCAACTTAATACCGATGTAAACAAAATTGAGAAGAATGGAAACGAGTTCATTGTTCACGGTAAAACAAATGGTGAGAAACAAACGTATAAAGGCGAACTTGTTGTACACGGCGCCGGCAGAACTCCCGATATCGATGATATGGACCTTGATAAGGGAAACGTAAAATTCGACAAAAAAGGTATAACGGTAAACGAATATATGCAGAGTGTGAGCAATGAGAACGTGTACGCAGCAGGTGACGCATCGGGAAGTCCGGGTCTGCCGTTAACACCGGTCGCCGGCATGGAGTCACGCGTCGCGGCACACAATATTCTCAACGGCAACGAACTCAAACCCGATTACTCTGCAACCTCGTCCGTTGTGTTTACCCTGCCGCCGCTTGCTTCGGTCGGCATGCGTGAAGAGGAGGCAAAAAAACAAAACATCCGGTATAAAATAAATTATCAGGAAACACAGGGTTGGTATTCTTCAATGCGTATTGGCGAACAGCATTCGGCATTTAAAGTATTAATCGACGAAGAAAACGATACCATACTCGGCGCCCATCTGCTCGGCGATCATTATGAGGAAGTTATTAACCTGTTTGCGATGGCAATACGGTTCGGTATCAAAACAAAAGAATTAAAGAAAATGATCTACGCATATCCGACCCGAAGTTCGGATGTGGTATATATGCTCTGAGTTCGGTTAATAGTTATCGGTTATTTGTTAATAGTTTCTAAATGTTGAGCACGATTAACAATTAACCAAATAACCGTTGACAATATGGTGCATTGGGGTCAGTGGCACTTCATGTCCACTGAAACCCACCCGATGGGCGGTATGCAGTTCCAGGTAACGCTGCTCTTTATGGCGCATTACCTATTAATTAAAGGGAATAACGTAAACACCTGAGCGGTGGAATCATATTAAACTATATAGATACGGGCACCCGGATTCAAGGTGCCGGATAATCGATGATCCGGTAGGCCGGATGCCGCCGCCGATGAACTATATCTCGCCGATATCGGCATACCTGAAAAGGCATTCCGGCTGTTGGGTATAAATTATAAGAATCCTTTTAAAGGAGAATATGTTATTCCCCTCACATTCTCTTTATAGATCGTATATATAAAACAGTTGAATATTGCGTATTCCTAAAAATATTCATATATTCAAACATATAAATCTTTATTCCAGATATGCTTTGTAACCCATTATAAATACACCGGCACCGGAGGTGTAAAGTCGATGGCATCCAATCCAAATATTCGCCCTCCTGAAGATCTATATCGCGATTTAGTCAAGGAATCTCCCGTAGCACACTTTTCCGTCGGCACCGACGCCAGAATTTATCTCGCAAACAGGAGTGCAGCAGAATTACTTGGTTACCCCATTGAAGGTTTGACCGGACGACCGGTATTCGATCTCTATGCCAATACCACTCTCGGTAAGGAAAAAGCAAAAAAAGTTTTTGAAAAATTTCGTGCCGGTGAAGATATCACAGAAACAGAACTTGAGATGTGCAGACTGAACGGTGAGCTACTTAATGTTCTTCTCTGGGTGCGCCACATAACCGATAACAACGGAAATGTCATAGCAAGCCGGGTAGTTATTGTTGATATTACACATCGTAAACACGAACAAGAACTTCAACTTGAAAACCTTCTTGATAAATTTGAGGATGCCGTTTTTATCCTCGATCCATCGAATGATAAAATTATACGCGTCAATGACAAATCCGTTTCATTGCTCGGCTATTCGAAGGAGAAACTTCTCACCTTCCCGGTGTCGGTTATTCATCCGGACGAGATGGACAAACTTCGAGAGTTTGCCGATCAGGCACGCGACAAGCACAAAGCATGGACGGACAAACTGACCTGCCGCACAAAGAGCGGAGAGGATATACCAACCGAGATGATCGCATCTCTGATAGACATCGGTGATTCTACACACGTATTTTTTCTTGTGAGAGATATACGCCACAAGTTATTAACCACAGAACAGTACCGTAAATTGTTGAAGGCTGTGGAACAAAGTCCGGTCACTGTTATGATGACGGATAAAAACGGCACTATAGAATATGTGAACCCCAAATTCGAAATGATTTCCGGCTATAGTGCAGATGAAGCAATCGGTAAAAAACCACGCATACTAAAGTCGGGAAATATGCCGGTGGAATTCTACGAAGATCTCTGGAACACGATCCTTGCCGGAAAAGTATGGAGAGGTGAATTACATAATAAAAAGAAGTCCGGTGAATTGTACTGGGAATATGCAACAATCTCGCCGATGATAGACAATGAGGGGAATATAACCAATTTTATAGCCGTTAAAGAAGATATTACACAACAAAAGAAACTGGAAGAGCAGCTTAAACATTCACAAAAAATGGAAGCGATCGGCCAGCTTGCAGGCGGAATCGCCCACGATTTCAACAATGTGCTCAGTATAATACGCGGTAGTATTCACCTTCTATTGCAGGAGATCACGAAACAAAAATTGAAGAAATATATTTCCATGATCGAAAGTGCAGTCGTTCGGGGCACATCAATAACAGGACGATTGCTGACGTTTGCCCGAAAAGAAGAGTCACTATTTAAGAATATAGATGTAGTGGAGATAATCAACGACATCCAGCGTACACTCGAACACACGATTGAAAAATCAATCAAACTAAACGTTAGTTTGCCGGCGTCCCTGCCTCCGGTGTGGGGTAACAGAGGCGATGTATATCAGATGCTCATTAATTTGTGTATCAATGCACGAGATGCAATAATCGAATCCGATAATACTGATAGCGGGACAATCGCAATTAACGCATCTCTCTTAACCCCCGAAGAAATCTTCGATAAACTGCATCAGGAAGTTCCGACGGATCATATAAAAATTGAAATAACCGATACGGGGAAAGGAATTAATGAAGAAGTAAGGCAACGGCTTTTTGAACCATATTTTACCACAAAACAGGTCGGAAAAGGGACCGGCCTCGGTCTCTCTATTGTATACGGAATCGTGAAATCGCATAACGGGTATATTGACGTTGAAAGTCAAGTCGGAACAGGCACGACATTTGCGATATATCTTCCTGTGTCGCAGATTAAAGGGAAGAGAGAAACGGCAAAACCTAAAACCGACGACTTAAAAGGTCGAGAAACCATTCTTCTCATCGAAGATGTATCTGAACTGCGAGATATTGCCTTCGAAATACTTTCCAAACATGGGTACCGTATTCATACTGCAGAAGACGGATTGGATGCAATTTCAATCTTCACGGAACTTCTAAACGAGCTTGATTTGATAGTTCTTGATCTCGGACTTCCCGT
>SKXH01000289.1 GCA_007128495.1 Bacteroidota bacterium | reverse complement strand
CCGTTCACTTCGGCGATTTCAAATTCATCGACGATTGCCTGGAGTGTTGCTTTACGTGAAAAGCGTCCGCACATAGTTGAATTGTGAGTTTTAGTTGTAAACTATAACTTGCCCGTCACTTTCAGTAGGTAAATAGTATACAATTACTGAAAAGTATAGCATTCATTTTACTGTAAGTGACGGGCAATTTTATCGATTTACGAATTTCGTACTAAATGATAAAAATCCTCTATACCGATATTCCCGCCGCTGATGATTGCACACACTTTTTTATTTTCAAATCTTTCCTTATGAACTCTAATAGCAGAAGGTGCAACGGCACCGGTCGGTTCAACGACGATCTTCATTCGTTCGAAGAAAAATTGCATCATATGTACAACGTGTTCGTCCGATACGGTCAGCATATCATCGACATATTTCAGAATCATTTTAAAATTTACATTTCCAAGGGACAGATTCCGCATACCATCGGCAATTGTATTGGTGGAATTGTACCGTATCAATTCCTTTTTCCGAAACGACTGATTTGCATCGTCCGCGCCTTCGGTTTCAACTCCTATTATTTTAACTGACGGCATCTTTGTTTTTATTGCCATTGCGCATCCCGATATAAGTCCGCCGCCGCCGACCGGAATCAAAACATAATCAACATCGGGTATTTGTTCAATAATTTCAAGTCCGCATGTTCCCTGACCGGCTATTATAAATGGGTCGTCATACGGTGGAATGACTGTATATCCATATTTTTCATGAAGCTCCATTGCTTTTACAAAACGGTTTTCGGAGGTAGTGCCGGCGGTGACGATTTCAGCACCGTATCCTTCGGCGGCGTTTTTTTTGGAAGCACGTGCGTTTTCGGGCATCACAACAACGCACGGAATGTTCTCAAACCGTGAAGCAAGCGCCGTCGCCTGTCCGTGGTTACCTGAACTGAACGTGATAACCCCGCGGGATTTCTCCTTATCGGATAACGATCTGATTTTATTCAAAGCACCCCGTATCTTGAATGCACCGATGCGTTGTAAGTTTTCAGCTTTAAATAAACTTCGGGTGTTGGTTTCAGTATCGAATGTCCTTGAACTGAGCACGGGCGTTGTATGAATACTACCGGTTATGCGGTCGACGGCTTGTGTTATATATTCATATGTTGGCATATCCGAGAGCATATAAAAATATAGCAAAATGTTTAGTATATTGAAAGTATATTCATAATAACCTATCTTTACATCAACTCACTCAATTAATCACCAAGGGAACTATTATGAAGTTTTTCGTCTTGTTTCTATTATTTTATATTCTTTCATCGATTGGTTACGCTCAGGTTCCCGAACAAACTCACCCAACCGTACAGGAGATCGTAGATGAAATATCCGAGGATAATATCCGGCGGATTGTGGAGCGTCTCGTAGCTTTTCACACACGGCATACACTTTCCGATACAACCGACCTGGAAATCGGCATAGGTGCTGCGCGGCGTTGGATAAAACGGGAATTTGAAGATTACAGCCGGGATTCCGGCGGCCGCCTTAAGGTTGAATACCATCGATTTATTGCCGAACCACAGCCAAGAATTCCTGAACCGACCGAGATCGTCAATGTGGTAGCCACGTTACCGGGAAAATTGCAGGGGGATGACGATCGGGTATATGTAATCAGCGGTCATTACGATTCACGTGTGTCGGATATAATGGATGCGGAAAGCTTTTCGCCGGGTGCGAACGACGATGCATCGGGAACGGCAGTGGTCATGGAGCTTGCCCGCGTCATGAGCAACTATGAGTTCGATGCGACTATCGTATTTATGGCTGTTGCCGGAGAGGAACAGGGGCTTGTGGGAGCACGACAATGGGCAGCGGATGCATACCGGGATGAAATGAACATCGAGGGAATGATTACCAACGATATTGTCGGCAATATTTTCGGCGGGAACGATGTGGTCGATAATACCCGTGTGCGAGTCTTCTCGGAAGGAGTGAACCCCAACGCAACGTATGAGGAGCTTCGACGAATTGTAGCGACCGGCAGTGAGAATGATAGTCCGTCGCGTCAATTAGCCCGTTACGTAGAGGAGGTTGGTCCGCTTTACACGACGAATTTCGATGTTGTGATGATCTACCGCCGCGACCGGTATTTAAGAGGTGGTGACCATATACCGTTTAATGAACTCGGATATCCGGCAGTCAGATTTACAGAAATGCACGAGAATTATAACTGGCAGCATCAGGATGTGCGGTTCGAAGAGGGAATTCAATACGGCGATCTGCCCGAGTTTGTTGATTATGAATACACAACCAACGTAGCGCGAGTAAATGGAGCAGTATTGGCGAGCTTGTCACTTGCACCACCACCCCCAACCGGTGTCGGCATTGATATTAGTCGTCTCGAACATGATACAACATTACTATGGGATCATAGCGGATTAGGAGACTTGAAAGGGTTTTATATTTGTATACGGGAAACCACGGCGCCGCAATGGCAGCGAAAAATATTTGTAAATGTACAGGATGTGCAAAGCGAGGAGGGATACACATACATTCAAAAAGGAAAGTCAAAAGATAATTATATATTCGGCATTCAAGCGGTCGGTAAAAATGGATTGAACAGTGTTACGGTGTTTCCTGCTCCGGTTCGATAGGTTGTTCGGGTAATTTTTTACGCTGGAAGAATTTTCCGATTACAAAAAGCAGGGTTAATACTATAAGAGGCAGGATGGTTTCCAATTGAATTACATCTGTCAGGTCATCGGCAGTCGCTGCGTGATGGATTGCCGCGGTATATAGATATCCTTTTGCTGTAAAGCCGATAATTGTCGACAGTAAAAATCTTGTCATAGGTACGTGCAAAATACCCGATCCATAATTAATAACCGAGTGGGGAAAATTCGGCAGGGTACGTATAGCGCTCAGAGTTAAAAAATCACTATGATTCCGTATTACCGAAAAAAATCGGGATGATTGAATCCGGTTTGCCGAATCTTTCGACATATTCTGTGAGAAGCGATATGCGAGAATAGAGCCAGACACACCGCCTATGACCACTATGATTGTAGCATAGAGCGGGGGAAATAAAATTCCTGCCACCCAATACATACTCGATCCCGGCATTGCAAACATGTATAATACTGCTTTTACAACGATAACAATTGGGGGAAACCACCACGTGTGGGCATATTTTTCACCGATATCCAGCAGCCGGTACCAGTCTAAAATCCCCATTTGATGTAGAACGATGCCGCTCACTATAATAGCGCCGAGGAGCAGGAGCTTATAGGGACGTTTTTTCTTTTCTAACATTACCTCCGTCATAACGGTAACAATATACAAAAATTACATTTCAATGTCTTCATGTTACTGAAAAACTTATAGTTACATAAAGTTATAACCCGCTTTCTTTCTTGACACTCCTAACATTATTTCGTATCTTTGTTAACAAATACAGAATAATTTACAATTACTGATCATAGAGGAGTGAAATTCATGAAGAGTTCACATAAAACACTGGTGCTCGTACTATTGGTGGGCGCAATTGGATTGTTTAGCTTCCAGTGTGCATCGCCTGAAATGACCAGTGCTCGTTTGTATGTTCAACAGGAGCAATGGGACGATGCGCTTATGTCCTTAGAGAATGAACTTGAACATAACCCTGAAAATGCTGAAGCATGGTATTTAAAAGGCCGCGTTCACAGCGAACTGGGCAATTTTGAACGAATGTTAGCGGCCTTTGACCGATCAAAGGAGCTTTCAGACGAATACGAGGAAGAAATCGATGAAGCACGTTTTAATAACTGGGTTTCGTTTATTAATGCTGGTATCGATGAATATAATTTAGGCCAGGAAGACCCGGAGAATTATCGTACAGCGATCGAACTTTTTGAATTAGCCGCAATGATGGAGCCGGATAGCACGGTTGCATACAAAAACTGGGGTTTTGCGCACCTCATTTTGGGTGAAATGGAAGAGGCGCTTCATCCCTTTGAAGAAACGCTTAAACGGGAAGATGATGCCGAGATAGCCAAATTTACCGGCCAGATATACTTTGATAAAGGATATGAGATTTGGAATCGCCATTACGGCGCGGATATGGACCCCGAGCTTGAGCAGGAGATGGAAGAGTATTTCGAAGAGGCGATTCGTTTCCTGACGAAGTCGATGGAGTGGGATCCCGAGGATGGCGAGGTCGTTGCAACACTTTCTAATGCATTCATCGTTCTTGACCGGCAGGAGGAAGCCAAAGATATCTTCAGACAGGGTATCGAAACCGACCCCGATAATAAAATATATTATTATAACCTCGGAGTACTCGAACTTGAAGAAGATAATTTTGAAATTGCCATCGAACTTTTCGAGGAAGCAGTTGAACTTGATCCAGAATATTACGATGCTTACTATAATATGGGAGTGGCGTACGTAAACTGGGGCGTTGAATTGCGTGAAAAAGCGGTCGCAGAGGGTGATGAAGATAAAGCATATAGAGAGAAATTTGAACAGGCAGTTCCTCATCTTGAAAGGGTTGTTGATGAACGGCCGGACGATGCCGAGCTATTTGAGACATTAGGACGGCTTTATGCGAACCTTGACAGAGTTGAAGAAGCTGAAGCAGCATTTGACCGAGCCGATGAACTTCGCGGAACCGGCGGACAATAATTATTGTCTGTGATTCAATATAATTGCTTATATCTAACAATAAATGCCCATCTCTTAATGAGTATGGGCATTTGTTTTATTAATGTTGAACCAGGAAGGAGATGTGTTCACTATGGAAGATAAAAAATCAACCTTTCCGAAAGGACAACAAATTAATATAGAACTTGGTGAAAAAGAAGCCGAGGGGGTTTATTCAAATCTTGCGATCATTACCCATTCGAATGCCGAGTTCGTTATAGATTTTACGCGGGTGATGCCCGGTGTGAAAAAAGCCAAGGTTCAATCGAGAGTGATCATGACGCCGCAGCATGCTAAACTCCTGCTGAATGCATTAAAAGATAATATTGAAAAATTTGAGAAACGTCACGGTGAAATTAAATCACCGGGTGGCTCGTCAGGACCTGGCGACTCATTCGGATTTCAACCTCCCACATCGGGTAAAGATGAAAAAGTACATTGATGGTGTAGTTTTTACAATGATATTACAGTAATGTAGTTCCCGCTCAAGTAATGACGTGCTGTAGCGCACAAAGCTCATTACCCATTACCTTATTATTATTCGCCGGCGACTCAACGTTTGTCTGATGAGTGCCGGCGTTATCCTATCACAAATTTCCCTTTAAAATTACATAGTACCGCATTTTTGGTTTATTATTCTAAAGAGTTGGGTATACTCCGATAAATATTAGCCGGTTTTTAATATTATATGGCATGATAAAAGATGTACTCTGTGGCTCAAGTAACTTTTTCGGAGTAAAATCTTAGTATATCTCATTATTGTTGGCATATTATTTGTATTTATGTATGAATGGTGTGAGCGTTCCGGTGTTGTCAGGTGATATGAATCATTGAAAATATATAACATTATTTATTAATTAAGTATACTTTGTTTGTCATAAACTAAAAGGTAAATGAAATTGATACGATTACAATTTATAAGTGTAGTTTTGATCGGGGTACTCTTATCGTGGCAGTGTGTCGATCCGCCTGCTGAACCGGTAATGCCTACCTGGGACGTGGACGTTAGCTTACCATTGGGCAGCACTGACTATGAGTTGAAAGAATTAATAGAGAATAATCCCGATCTCCTCAGTGTTGATGGGGATGGAACCATTATCTATTCATTCTCAGATTCGATGCAAAATGCACCGTTTGGCGATGTGCTCAGTATCCAACCTGTACCGGCAACATTTACATTTGAGGTGGGGAAGTATACACTCTCACCCGATGATATTGAATTTGACGTCGAGGTTGGTGAATATCT
The DNA here is from genome assembly GCA_007128495.1 of Bacteroidota bacterium. Classification (GTDB taxonomy): domain Bacteria; phylum Bacteroidota; class Ignavibacteria; order T3Sed10-11; family T3Sed10-11; genus T3Sed10-11. The sequence goes on along the minus strand of SKXH01000289.1, from coordinate 8,150 downwards.
CGGATTACCTGCCGGCTATGAAGGTTCTTCACCGGGCGTTGAGCCAACAACAATTAACGACCTTATGCCTGAGATAGAATCTATACAGTATATGGTTGTAGAATCCGGGAGAGCATTTTTAACATTGAGGAATGAGTCGGGTGTGCCGGTTGAAGTGCATGATGGTGTAACGGTTACGAATACCGACGACGGCTCACACGTCGGTAATTTTAACTATTCTGAAATTATCGAACCGGGTGATACTGCACAGGCATATGTTGATCTATTCGATGCACGGCTTTACCGGCAGTTAGAATACGATTTTACTTTTTCGAGTCCGGAAGAGGATTATGTAGAAATACCGGATGAGCCGGTACTTGGTTTCAAATTAGAGTACGAGGAATTGCTGGTAAAAGAAGCGGTGGCCCGGCTCCCCGAACAGGAGTTAGCCGGGAAATATGACGGTGTAATTGTACTCGATGATTCGACGTATATCAGTGAAGTTTTGTTTTCGAGCGGGGTCATGGAACTGTATGTTGAGAATTCTATCGATGTCGATGTTCCCGTTATTTTTACTATTCCTGAATTACGCTCGAGGGATAATCCATCCCAACAATACTCGATATCAGAAACCCTTCAACGGGGATCGGTTAACTCTTACGTGATCGATATGAGAGATTGGATGATACGCAATAACTCTCCAAAGAACGATTTATCCTATGAGGTGCGTCTCGGAACAATTGAAGAAACCGATGATTTCCGTACATTCAGTTCAACTGATGCCATTGAAGGAGCGTTAAGAACCCAGGATCCTCCCGACAACGAACTTGTCATTGAGCGAATCGAAGGAATTATTCCGCCCACAGAATATAAAGTAGACGAAACAATCGAACTTGATGTCGGTGAGTTTTCTGATACTTTCGAAGGGGATGTAATTTTTGGAGATGTGCGTCTCAATCTTGGTCTGTTTTTTGATGGAGGTTTTAACGCCATTGCAGATATGTACATATTCGGTGAAAATGAACACGGCGTACGGGATTCCGTTGCTATCCCTTCAGAGCAACAATACATAAACGCAGGCAATTGGTCAAATGTAATTTTAGATAAGAACAATTGCGACATCAATGAATTTCTCAGTACATTTGTACCGCATTTCCCTGAAGAATTGTCAATGAGAGGTAATATAATCGTGAATCCAGATCATGAGCCGGGCTTTATTGATGTGAAGAGCTCGCTTGCGTCATCAATCCTGTTCGAGGTTCCGTTTAATTTCGGAATTCAAAACGGATTGGTTCGGGATACTCTTTCGATCGGCGGAGAGGATGACGACGTAGATCGTGACTCGTTTGATTACTTTAATTATGGACGCTTATATTTTGAAACAGAAAACAACATACCTGCCGGGATGGATTTGGAAATTAATTTGCTCGATACCGACGGTAATGTTATGAGAAACTTTTCCGGTATAGGGGTCGAAGCGGCACCGGTCGATTTATTGGGGCGTGCTAACGGTACAGCAGAACGTGACGTCAGGGTGTTGGAACTGACCGGTGAGGATATTGAAATATTGCGGCAGGCAGAGATGACTGAACTTCTCCTGTACCTGAACACGGATAATTCAGTCGATAGTGTTATTTTTCAGAGCACTGATTCGATTAACATAAAAATGTATGCCACATTCAATGTTCGTGCAGATTTTAACTAATATATACTTTTAAGGAATGAACCGATGAAAATGAAAATACTTATGCAAGCCGGACTTCTCATATTATTAACGGCAGGTATGTATTTTAAGGTAGAGGGAGGCAATGACAGAACAAGTCCCAGACTTGTCGGTATGGCGCGTGCGAATACCGCGGTGGCGTGGGGTGTTGACGCCGCTGGTATTAATCCGGCATTGCTTTCCGTCAACCGCTGGTCTTCTGTCGAAGTAAACATCTTGCGGGCCGGTTTTCTTTTCGGGTCGAATTTTATGGATTCCGATCTGTATTCTACCTATTTTACAGGTGTCGACGATCCTGTCACCGAGGAGCGTGTCGCCAAACATTTAACTCCCGATGACAAAAATAAAATTCTGAATTCTTTTCCGAATGGCACCGGTAAGATCAATACCGATGCACAGGTGGCATGGTTCGGTGCGGCAGTTCGAACGAATATGTATGGAGCTGTTGCCTTCACCGTTTCCGATAGATTTTCGATGAATTTTACAATGCCGAACGATTATATGCGTCTGCTGCTCGAAGGATTTTCAGAGTTCGGTTCTATGTATGATTTTAGCGGTACGGATGCTCAATCATGGTGGATACGTGAATATTCATTCTCCTATGCTACCCCTAAATTTCGGGATATAGGTTTTCTTCAGTGGATCACCTTCGGTGTCGGTCTGAAACGAGTTTCAGGGTATGTGTATTTTGGGACCGAATCGTATGAGGGATATATTTCTAATGAAGATTTAGACGGCGGGTTTGTTTTAAGCGGTTCGGTGAATATGAACGTTCGCCGGGCGTCGGCAAATTTTATTCACGATCCGGATGCCTATGAATTTAGTCCTGTCGGTGACCCGGCAGGGAGTGGATGGGGATTTGATGCGGGTATAGCGGCCGGTATTACTGAAAATATAATCGCAGGTTTAAGTATTACGGATATCGGTTCCATACGATGGACGGAGAATACGTACGGAACAACAGCAGATGCCTCCGTCGAGATTGACGATATTTTCAGTGAAGAGCAGCGAGACAGTTTAGAGAATGCTTATACAGGAACGGATGAAACTATAGCTCCATTTTCAACTTCGATGCCCGCGGCAATACGCGCGGGGATTTCCTGGCAAAAGAGCAATAATTTATTAATAGCTGCCGATTACACGCAGGGTTTGAATACTATGCCGGCCAATACTACCACTCCTCGTTTCGCTGTAGGTGTGGAGTGGAAGTTGATCAGATATTTGCCGTTACGATCGGGAATGTCAGTCGGCGGATATGCCGGATTTGCGTGGTCACTGGGGTTCGGTTTACATATCGGATTTTTCAATATCGAGGTTGCAACTGAAAATATCGGACTGCTTCTTTACCCGAATAAAACTAAACACGCATCGGTTACTGTCGGCACGAATTTCAGGTTCTAAGGGATTATAATATATACCTGCTCAAGTCGCGGTCGGTCACAATGCTCGACAGTTTCTCATTGACCATTGTATCATCTATAGTAATTTTCTTATCGGAGACGGCATCCGGCGCGTCGTAAAGTATTTCTTCGAGCAGCGTTGTAAGGATCGTATGCAACCGACGGGCACCGATATTTTCTACCGCTTCATTAACCTCCGTAGCAATACGTGCGATTTCCCGTATACCCGTATCGGTAAATTCCAATTTGATGTTTTCGGTTTCCATTAATGCGGTATATTGTTTGATCAGTGCATTTTGCGGAGTCGTAAGTATTTTAACAAAGTCTTCTTCACCCAGACTTTTCAACTCCACGCGGATGGGAAACCGTCCCTGAAGTTCGGGTATCAAATCCGACGGTTTTGATACGTGAAATGCACCCGATGCAATAAAGAGGATATGATCGGTTTTCACCATTCCGTATTTTGTTTGTACGGTTGATCCCTCTACGATCGGCAACAGATCGCGCTGCACACCTTCCCGGGATACATCCGCTCCACCGCCTTTTGCTTTTTCACCGGAAACTTTATCTATCTCGTCGATGAAGATTATACCCGAGTTTTCGACGCGTTCTATCGCTTCGCGGATAGCGGCATCGTGATCGATCAGTTTTTGCGCTTCCTCCTGTGTCAATACATCTTTTGCTTCGGCAACAGTCATCTTTCGCTTCTTATATTTCTTCGGCATAAGATTTCCGAAGATATCCTGCAGGTTCATCCCCATTTCTTCTACACCGACGGGACCAAAGACTTGCATCATTGGAGAGGAATCGCTCGGTACATCTACCTCGACCACGCGTTCGTCAAGTTTCCCGGCAAGTAATCGTTCTCGAAATTTCTCCCGCGTCGTGTGGTGTTCTTCTTCGACTTTTGATTGTTGATCTTCGTCCGTCTGAGTTTGTTGCTGCTGTGCAGAATATTGGGATTTTTTCGGCGGCGGAATCAGAATATCAAGAATTCTTTCTTCCGCCATCTTTTTGGCTTTATCCTGAACCTCGGCTGCTTTTTCTGCCTTGATCATCGTAACGGCCAGTTCGGTAATATCACGGATCATGGAATCAACATCACGGCCGACATAACCGACTTCCGTGAACTTGGACGCTTCAACTTTCAGGAACGGCGCTGCGGCAAGTCGTGCAAGACGCCGTGCAATTTCCGTCTTTCCGACGCCGGTCGGCCCGATCAAAATAATATTGTTCGGTAGAATTTCGTCTTTGATTTCATCGGTTACATTTTGTCGGCGCCATCTGTTACGCAAGGCGATGGCAACCGATTTTTTGGCGCTATCCTGACCGATTATATACCGGTCGAGCTCTTTGACGATTTCCCGTGGTGTAAGATCTCCCTGATCTCTGCGTTTTATAACGTCGACGTGTTTTTTTACTGTCTCTGCAAGTGATGACATAGTATCCTTATAATTCCTCTACTGATAAATGTTCGTTTGTGTAAATACATATTTCTGATGCGGCGCGTAATGCTTCTTCAACGATCTCACGCGCCGGAAGGTTCGTATGTTTTACCAGCATTCGAGCTGCAGCAAGTGCGAAACTTCCGCCCGATCCGATCGCAATGATATTATCATCCGGCTCGATGACATCGCCAGTGCCGGAGATAATGAGAGCGGTGTCATGATTTATTACACACAGGAGCGCTTCAAGCCGTTGGAAATATTTGTCGGTGCGCCATTCGCGTGCAAGTTCTACCGCGGCGCGCGGCAGATTCCCGCGGTATTGTTCGAGTTTTCCTTCGAATCTTTCGAACAATGCAAATGCATCCGCCGAGCCGCCGGCAAACCCGGCAAGGACGGTATTGTTATACATTCTGCGTACTTTTGCGGCTTTGTGTTTCATAACAGCATTTCCCATCGTCACCTGACCGTCGCTTCCGAGAGCGGCTTTTCCATTATGAAGTATACCGATTACTGTTGTTGCACGTGTTGAATTCTCCATAGAGATAAACTTTGCATCCTTTATATGTTCATGTATATTATAGCTTTTTCCTGAGCCGGGCGACGGATATATTCATTTGTTCCCGGTATTTAGCCACGGTACGACGGGCTATATTGATTCCCTTTTCCCTCACCATAGCAGCGATCTTATCATCGCTGAGCGGTTTGTTCGGGTCTTCATTTTCGATGATCTCCTTGATGAGGCGTTTTACGTGTTTGTTGGATATACCGTCTCCGCTCTCTGTTTCTATCGATTCACTGAAGAAATATCGCAGTTCGTAGACGCCGTAATCTGTTTGTACATACTTACCGTTGACGACACGGCTGATTGTAGAAATGTCCATCTCGATTCGCTCTGCAACATCCTTATAGATCATCGGCCGGAGATATTCTTCACCGTGTTCGAAAAAATCGTATTGTAACTCAATAATTGCCCGCATCACTTTAAGCATAGTTTCACGGCGCTGATGAATCGAATTAATGAACCATTTAGCAGCTTCAAATTTCTTGCGTATGAAATCACGCGTGTCCGATGAAGCTACATTACGTTTTTTGCGTGAGATAAGATCGCGGTAGCTTTTGTTGATGCGGAGCGGGGGGACGCTGCGGTCATTGAGCGTGACGACGAATTCATCGTCTAATTTTTGAACAAGAAAGTCCGGCGTTATATAGTTATGCGATTCATCGATCGTTCCCTCACCCGGCTTTGGATTTAAACGTTTTATGACGTCAAGAGCAGATCGTAATTGCTCTCGGTCGATTCCGAGGGTTTTTATTATTTCATCGTAATGTTTTCGGGTGAATTCATCGTACAGCTTTTCCAGAATAGTTCTTGCAATTTCGACATCTTTTGAGTTTGTTTCGAGTACATCCAATTGCACAAGTAAACATTCTTTCAGCGTTCTTGACCCGATGCCGGGTGGATCGAGCTTCTGGATTTTCTTTAAAACAGCTTCGGCATGTTCAATGGTAATATTCCACGAATACGTCAGATTTACATCATCGACAATACCGGAAAGTTCCCGGCGAAGATAACCGTCATCATCAATGTTGCCGATAATTTCTTCGGCAAGTATATGTTCTTCATTATCCAGATGCAATAATCCCAGTTGTTGCCGTAACTGCTCGACGAGACTAACTTTTGCCGGCTGAGGAAGTTCCTCGAAATCGTCGTTCGAAGTGTATTGTGTTTTATATCCTCCCGTATCGTCGTTCATAAAATCTTCGATCGAGTAATCGTTCTCGGCCGGTTCATTATCCTGAGAATTTTCGGTGGCGGAATCGGTCGTCGTAGATTCAGGTGATTCCGGATTCTCCTCTGTTTGTTCCAGTTCAAGTTCCTGTCCCTCTTCAAGGAGCGGATTGACTTCAAGCTCTGTTTTTATCCGCTGTTCCAATGAAAGGACAGGTAATTGCAATAACTCAAGATACTGTATTTGCTGTGGAGATAACTTCTGTAATAACTTTTGTTGTTGAGAAATATTCAGCATAATAATAGTAGCAAATGAGAGTTACTTGACTTCTCCGTTTACGTGGATTAATAAATACAGGTACCAGTCGTCTCCGAATCGCCGTCTGAGCGGTTCTTCAAGAAATTCAACAAGAGGTAATTTTTCTTGCTCTCCTTTCTTAACGCCGGCGTTACATTCGTCTATTTTTTCATAGTAGACCGTTGCCGGAGTCCCGTTTGAAATTCGTACCGGAAACAAATGGCACGATATCGGTTTTTTCCAGGTCGTATACCCTTCCTCGAATGCACGTTCAAGACTACACCGTGCTATACCGTTTTGATAGTAGACAAATACACATGCCTTATTATGGATGCATTTTGTAGTGTAGTCGCCGCTATTCCCTTCAAAAAATCCAAATTTCTCTATATACGTACGGTGTTTTTTGTTGAGATATTTCAGCGCAAAGGGCAGTGCATTTCGCATTTGATCAATTTCTTCGTCGAGCAGCGGGGCACCGCGTCCGCCCCTCATTGTACAGCATGCGCCTTTGCAACTGTCTAAGTCGCACGAAAATTCTGTGTCTGTTACCGGACGCTGTACCAATGCTTCACCTATTATGAACATACTTTTAATATAACAAATTATATGGCAAGAAAAAAGAATTGGCATACATTTTGTTACCGTTTGCAAAACATCTTTCCGGCAAGCTGTTTGACGGCGCCTTTAAATTCGAGGGAAAGGAGATGAACAAGTGTATCGGAAGTGGAGAGTCCCGATTGTTGTGCAATTACATCTATGTGGAGCGGCTGCTTTGAAAGGACATCAAATATATTTTGTTCGAACATATTGAATTCAAAAGCGGGGGGTGTTGATTGTGAGCCAGTTCCATTGGTTTGAGTATATTTGAGTTTTGAGACGATCTCCTCAACTATATCATCGGGGCTGACTACCAGTTTAGCTCTCCCTTGCTGGATGAGCTTGTTCGTACCCCTGCTTTGTTTTTCGTGAATCGGTCCCGGGATTGCAAACACTTCCCGGTTTTGATCGAGCGCGTATGATGCTGTTATCATTGCACCGCCGGTTTCGCTGCTTTCGATGATAACAGTCCCGAGCGTCATCCCGCTGATTATTCTATTGCGTTTTGGAAAATTAACGGCATCGGGTTTTGTGCCGATATGGTACTCTGATAGAATTGCTCCCTGTTCTTTGATCTGCCGGCTGAGGCGAATATTGTCCTGCGGGTATATTATATCTATACCTGAACCGATCACCGCTATGGTCCGGCCGCCTGCTTGCAATGCCGAGCTGTGTGCGACGGTGTCGATACCGCGGGCCATACCGCTTACGATGGTAAGTCCCGCCTGAACGAGCTCTCTGGAAAGCTCGTCGGTTACCGATTTACCGTATTCCGTCGGTACACGAGTCCCCACAATCGCCACCGAGTCATGATCTGTTTCTGCAAGGGCGCCGAGTATATACAGAAATGCAGGTGGGTCGTAAATTTGTTTTAATGATGCCGGATAGTCGGGATCGTTAATTGAGATTATCTTCCCGCCCAGTCGTTCAAGCCGTTGAAGCATCGTTGTTAATACGGTGCCGTTGGAATCCGGAT
>SKXH01000082.1 GCA_007128495.1 Bacteroidota bacterium | reverse complement strand
TGCTCGAGATCGGTGTCCAGCCGGATATACTGATTTGCCGCTCGGACAGACGCCTGACGAAAGATTACCGTGAAAAAATAGCATTGTTTTGTAACGTGCAGACGCAGAGTGTAATTGAAGGGCGCGATGTTGATTCAATATATGAAGTACCGTTACAATTCGCACGGGAAAAACTTGATGATATTGTAATCGATCATTTAAATTTAAAATGTAATAACCGGGATATAACCGTTTGGCAGCAACTTGTCGCACGTATAAAAAAACCGAAACGGGAAGTAACGATTGCAATTTGTGGTAAATATACCGACTACCCGGATGCTTATAAGAGTATCAGTGAAGCTTTTGTGCATGCGGGCGCTGCGAATAATGCGCGGGTCAATATTGAGTGGATAGCTTCGGAGGAGGTTGAAAAGAATATGGAGAACGGTGTGTTCAGCAGCGTCGACGGTGTCCTTGTACCGGGCGGGTTCGGCGAGCGCGGTATCGAAGGTATGATACGAGCTATTACGTATGTACGCGAAAAAAAGATTCCGTTTTTCGGTATTTGTCTCGGACTTCAGTGTGCGGTTGTTGAGTTTGCCCGGAATGTGGCCGGGCTGAAGAACGCTCACAGCACGGAATTTAAGAAAACAAAACACAATGTAATTGATTTAATGACCGATCAACGCGGTGTGAAGAACCTCGGCGGTACTATGCGTCTGGGTTCATATCCTTGCGTTATACAAAAGGGTACAAAATCTTACAAAGCATATAAAAAAGAATTTATCAACGAACGGCATCGTCACCGCTATGAGGTGAACAACAAATTCCGCAAAAAACTGGTCGACGCGGGGTTGATGACGAGCGGTGTCTCGCCCGACAATAATCTGGTTGAAATGATAGAGATCCAGGATCATCCCTGGTTTGTGGCGGTGCAATTTCACCCTGAATACAAATCACGCGCCATTAACCCGCATCCATTGTTCAGGGATTTTGTCAAAGCGGCGCTGGAGCGTAAGGAGAAAGGGGTGGAAAAGACAAAGCGAGCAGCGCAGAGAGCTTGATTTACTGCAGAATGCCATAACCGCGCATCCTGCAGTGATTATCAAGTGTATTCTCCCACTTTTTATATTGAATTCTTACCTACTCAATAATTCTGTCACGTCCGGCAACTCAACCCTTACAATAGGATACCGTCCCGTTTGTTGTAAATGCCGGAATTCATCATATTGTAACAATCCATGCATCGATTGCGGTTCAAGTGCGGTTGCTATTAACATACGCTGCAATTGATCGGTTTGTACAAGTACATCACCTTCGTGTGCCATATGTACAGCCGGTTCGGTGCGTACCTCCGGAAAGGTGATCTCCGAATCTTCCAATTCAATGGTAGTCAATTCATTTATAATGTAATATTCACCTTGTTGTACATCACCCTCTTCAAGCGGTTTCATAAGTACATTATGTTTTTGAAGCAACTCAATGATCCGGTATTCCGTGCCCGGTATGAGATAAGCATCGGGTATCGTCGTTACTTCCTCTTCCACTACCAGCGGATAATAATTATCAATATCAACCAGAATGGTATCGCCGATTTCATAATCATCGTTTATTGGTGAAACTTCAAGAGCAGGTATAGTAAGTACACTGGTGTCTTTTTCACGGCTCATGGTGAGAACAAATTCGGGCTGCGTCATAGTAATAAGATTCTGCCGGGCGGAACGAACGATCGATAATATATCCGCTTTTTTATCTTTGCAAAACGTAAGCAATGTCTCAAGTGCATAGCGCTGGGCTTCGGTTCGGCGGTGTATATCTCCGGTAGGTGTACGGGCATTTTTCCCTTCGAGTATCAACGAGAAGGTATTCAGGATTCCGAAACCCTGTCTGCCGTCATTAATGCTTGTTGTGCTGTATCGAATGCGGTCGGGCGATCCGACAATATAATTATGGAATGTATAGCCCGCTCCGGTTATCCGGCGCTCTGCATAGGGGAGAAATTCCCGTTCGGAAAAAAGCCGAATAGTTTCATCGGTATTCAAATTTGTAACCAGACCGTATTGTTCATCGAATAGTTTAATATAGCCCTCCTCGAGCCACGAACGGCTCCACGGTTGATATTCGTGGATATCGACGGTGACATACGGCTCCCACGTGTGGAATAGCTCCCGCAATGCAATTGTTTCAGGCGCGTTGAGTATCAAATGGCTACGGTTCAGGTCCACATTGTCTGCATTGCGGCGTTCGTGGCGCTCCGCACCGTCAGGATTAACCTGCGGTACCAGAATGATATCGAGATGCTCAAGCAGGTCGTCGTGTTTTCCCTCTGCAATATCGCGGGCGAGTGCAAGCACCGCCTCTTTACCCGAGGGTTCATTTCCGTGTTGTTGGGCGAACAGCAAAACGATGAGTTTATCGAGGCGGTCTTCTCCGAACTCACCCGAGCTGATCTTCATATAGGGAATCATTCGTCCCTCGACGGACGTGCCGAGTGTATCGGCGGTTATGAATTCACTGCGTCGATCAAGTTCGTGTACGAATTCAACAACCGATTCATAAGAGGTGAGTTCGGTAAAATTCTTATCTTCAAGCGGTGTTTTTAGTTCAGTATCGAGTTCACAGGAGATAAATAATAACAACGGAAGAAAAATACATAAGAAAAAGTGGCGTGACATACAGACTCCTTTACAGTTCGGTGCAAATACGAGTAAACTAATTAAATATAGAAAATATACTCAAGAATTCATAAAATTTTAACTTCCGGGTATTGTTTCATCATCACGTATTTTCGGTGAGATCTTAAAACCGGTGAATCCGTATATGAGGGCAAAAATCCAGCCGCTATAACACATTACCGCCCATGGTACGTATTCGAGCGTCGGTACACCGAGTGTTCCCGCCATAAACACACCCGCAATACTCCAGGGTACGAGTGGTACCATAACCGTTCCCGAATCCTCGGTAGTTCGTGAAAGATTTTTTGCGGCAAGACCGCGTTGTTTGTAAGCAGGAGAGAATAATTCACCGGGTAATAGAATAGACAAATATGAACTACCGGTCATGAATGCGGTCAATATGCAGGATGCAACGGTTGCAGCTACAAGTTTACCGGTTGTCCGCGCAACGTGAAGTAAGCGCTGTAATATGACATCCAGCATACCGGTACTTTGAGCTATACCCGCAAACGCAAATGCGCACAAGGCGATCAAAGTAACATCCATCATTTGCTGCATACCTCCTCTTGATAGCAATGTATCGACAAGCTCAATATCGGTGGTGGATGTATAGCCGAATACGGTAACAGCGATCGTATCACCGAGCGTCTCCGTCTGAAATGCAATTGCGAGGATGATGGCAATAAATGTCGATGTTAACATACCGGGAATAACGGGTAACTTTCTGAGGGTAGCATAAAGTACGATCGCAGGCGGAATGAGCAGTAGAATGCTGAATGTATAATTTTCGGAAATAGTTGACATTATCAATTCGATACGTTCGGATTCCACGGCAGCGACGTCGAATTGTAATCCTGCGATGAAGTAAACGACAAGCCCCAACAACCAGGCCGGACTCGTCGTCCATAAGGTATGGCGGATGTGATCGAACAAGTTACTTCCGGCCGCGATAGGGGCGAGATTCGTGGTATCGGAGAATGGTGAGATCTTGTCGCCGAAGTATGCCCCGGCAACGATAGCACCCGCGGCCATGCCGAGGGGGATATCGAATCCCTGCGCAATCCCGATGAATGCAATACCAACGGTACCGACTGTTCCGTATGAAGTGCCCGTCAACACCGAAACGATACTGCACACTATGCAGGCGGTAACCAGAAAATACTGGGGTGAGATTACCTGCAGTCCGTAATAGATCAGCATCGGTATTGTTCCCGCCGCAAGCCACGAACCGATGAGCGCCCCCACGATGATGAGAATACTCATCGCCGGTAATCCTTTACGGATGCTGTCCATCACACCGTTTTCCATATGTTTA
>SKXH01000246.1 GCA_007128495.1 Bacteroidota bacterium | reverse complement strand
TGGGAATCTCCTTCGACATAAACTCGGATTGTTACGCTGTCGCCCCTGACCGCTTCAACATCTCCCGGTTCGATGGAGAGTGTAAATGCCTGCGGTCGTTCAAATTCCTCACCAAAGTGAGCTACCCGATATATTGCATCGCCGAAATATTGCGGAGAAACAAGGAGCAGTAATCCAAGAAACACACATCCATAAACAACACTTCTTCCGATATGCAAAGGTTTTTGGAAATTAACGGATTTGCTGAGATCGGTTTTCTCCACAGCGTCAGTGAGATCACTATACGAAGCGTCGATAAGCTCGGCGGAATACCGCACTGTACCGCTTTTCCTTTCTTCAGCGATTTGCAGTAGATTATATAAACGGTCTTTTATTCCGGGGAAATGTTTGCCGGCGATTTGTGCAAGTTCGAGGTCGCTTTTACGCCGGAGGATTCCGGCTGTTGAAAGAAGTGGTCTTACTAAAAAGATAACGGCAATGACCGCGACAAGCATACCGGCACCGATCACCATGCCTGTTCGGAGAGCTGACGAAAAATAAAATAACCCTTCAAGAATGCCGATCAAACCGAACGATGCGATGAAAGCCCCGGCTACAAGCAGCGCACCGGATAATACGCTTACCCGCTCATCTTTTTTACGCAACGCATGGAGCTTATTCGATATCGTTTTTTCTATTTCTGAAACCCGGTGTGGCGACATAATATCCTTTCCCCGTTATGATTTAGTCAACAGCCAGAGAACAATGTTCGTTCCGAACTGCAGCGCCATTTCCCGCACATTCCACGGGTTACCGTGAACGCGTTCATCGACCCATCCGTCATGAGGATCGGCTTCATAGGTATAATATACAACAAGCCGTCCGTCTTTAAAAAGCCCGAAACCCTGCGGTGGTTTGCCGTCGTGCTCATGAATTTTCGGCGGCCCGTTTGAGAAATCGTATTTGACCGTGTAGATGGGATGCGAGAACGGAAGCTCTACTAACTCCTGATCGGGAAATAATTTATCCATCTCACGCCTGAACGCGGCATCCATACCGTAACAATCGTCTGCATAGAGAAAACCACCCCGGCGGAAATACTCAAGCAGGCGTTGCCGTTCCTGTTCATTGAATGATATATTACCATGCCCTGTTAAAAATATCATCGAGTAACTAAAGATCTTATCGCTCATTATATCTACCGGTTCATACGCCGGTTGTACGGGTACAGTGGTATGTACTCTGATATATTCGAGCAAGTTGGGTTCGGCGCTCGGCCCGACATACCAGTCACCACCGCCGCGGTATTCCAACCTGCCGATGCGAAAAGCGGAATCATTTGCCGCTCCGGTAAAAAGCTCCGGAATTCCCGCAATTATAAATATGAACAGAATTATTATTGGCCGGAAGGTCTTCCCTGCAAACAAGCTCTGCATGTCTATCAACTTCCCTACATATTGTTTAAGTTAGTTAACAAAGCACGATTTCTCACGTAATATACAATATAGAAAAGGTGAGAGCGAGAATCAAGTCTCGGGAGTGATGGAAAGGAACGGATGTCCCGTTAGTTTTGAGATGTCCGTATAAATAGATACTACCCGAAAAATACTTCGGCCACTTCGTACAAGTCGAGATCGACTGTCTTTAGTTCTTTTGTTGCATCCTGAATATCTACAGCGATAATTTCCTGTCCTCTCAACGCTGCCATTTTGCCCCATTCCCCTTTCCTTGCAAGATCATAGGCAAATACACCGTAACGAGATCCGAGCACCCGGTCAGCTGCGGTGGGAGTACCGCCGCGCTGAATGTGACCGAGAATAGTTGCACGGGTTTCATATCCTGTACGGTTTTCGATCTCGCCGGCAAGCAGGTTACCCACCCCACCAAGCCGGACGTGGCCAAACTCGTCGACCTCTTTTGCCTGAACCACGAAGCTGTCATCTTTGCTTGAATCAATTTTCGCTCCCTCCGAAGCGACTACGATGCTGAATGTTTTACCGCGCTCATGTCGGGTTTTGATAATGCTGCATACCTCATCAAGATCGAACGGCTTCTCGGGTATAAGAATTACATCCGCTCCTCCGGCAAGCCCTGAATATAATGCAATCCAACCGGCATGCCTGCCCATCACCTCGACAACCATAACACGGTTATGTGACTCTGCGGTGGTATGAATGCGATCGATCGCTTCCATAGCAATATTGATGGCAGTATCGAATCCGAAGGTTACATCGGTACCGCTCAGGTCGTTATCGATCGTTTTCGGAACACCGACAACCGGCAGCCCCGCTGCCGCAAGTTTTGCCGCGACGCCGAGCGTATCCTCACCGCCGACCGCAATAAGCGCATCTATACCGAGTTTTTCAAGTGTCTGCTTAATTTTCTTTTCACCGTCTTCGGTTTTATACGGGTTGGTACGTGATGTTCCGAGTATGGTACCGCCGCGGTGCAGGATCCCCGATACATGATAATGCGTCAGCCAGTTACCATCACCTTCAATAACACCTTTCCAGCCGTAATGAAAACCAAAGACAACATCATTGTTTAAAAATGCTTTACGGGCAACGGCTCTGATCACGGCGTTCAAACCGGGACAGTCGCCGCCTCCCGTAAGTATTCCAAATTTCATCTGCTAATACTCCTTACTATAACTATAGGGTATCTAAATTCCAGGATTTCAGTTGATTAAGCACGCTGTAATTTGTCAGGTCGTAGTGTATCGGCGTTATCGATACTTTTTTATTATTGATTGCAACCTGGTCTGTATCTTCATCCTTATCGAGTACATCCAGCGATCCGGTCAGCCAGAAATATTCTTTTTTACCGGGATCGAGACGTTTCTCATAATAGTCGTTCCAATTGGAACGACCCTGCCGCGTAATAACGACACCTTGAATTTCCTCCTCAGGTACATTCGGTACATTCACATTCAGTAATGTACCCTGCGGCAAACCTTTCTCTGCAACGATCTGTGCCATTTTCCTTGCAAATTTTGCAGAAAATCGAAAATCGGGTGTCTCGTAGGTAGTGAGTGAAACAGCGATCGAAGGTATACCGAGTATCGCGCCTTCGGTAGCAGCCGAAACGGTACCGGAATATATCACATTAACGGCAGTATTCGATCCGTGATTAATTCCCG
Source organism: Bacteroidota bacterium (assembly GCA_007128495.1). GTDB lineage: Bacteria > Bacteroidota > Ignavibacteria > T3Sed10-11 > T3Sed10-11 > T3Sed10-11. Next base: position 871 of record SKXH01000246.1, on the reverse strand, counting down.
ATACCAGTATATCGGGCGGGTTATCTTTCATCAAATTCCGGACGGCAAATTTCACGGCGTCTGCCGGCGTGCCGTCAATTGCGTAGCCGAACATTGTACCGTTTACGTGAAATGGATGAATGCGGATGGGTGAATTCATCGTAATCGCATGGCCGACCGCACTTTGCTGGCGATCGGGTGCCACGACCGTAACATCACCGATCTCACGAAGCGATTGAGCCAATGCAAATATACCGGGTGCGAAAATTCCGTCATCGTTTGAAATGAGAATTCGTAATGATTTCATCTTTACCTATATATACAGTGTCACAGTTGAAAATAAAGAGAATTTGTAATATACGGAGAAATTCGGAGGTGTTCAAGATAGGGTGAGCTATTACCACATATCGCTGATTGGTGCGTCGGCATAGCGGCTGTTAATTACCGGTTCATTTTGCCAGCCGCTGCCGTTCCAGTATTTGAGCGTTTTTGCATATTCCTGAAAGTAATCAAAGTCGGGGATATTTTCGAGATTTCCTTGTGAGTGGAGCAGCTGCATCATCGCGTCGTATCCATTATCGGTGCCAATGGTTTGTACTTCGAGGTCGTAATTGAAATTGATAAAATATCTTGCAACGGGTACTTCAATATTACCTATTTGTGGATTACGTGAACGGAATTCATATATCATGGCCTGAAACTCATTCGTTCCGGGATATTCATCGAATCTATAAAGAGAATTAGATCTATTGCGATGTCGTAATTCTTGTCCAACCTTCGTTCGAGGAATTCGAACATACGCGAGCTCAATTGCTTTCTCATAACCGTCTATTTCATAATCTCCCCGTAACGGTGAATGGCCTGACATCTGCCTCGGGTCAAGAACTACCAT
>SKXH01000267.1 GCA_007128495.1 Bacteroidota bacterium | reverse complement strand
TTACATTATAATTGGAAGGGTGAGGTTCGTGAGCTTGAGAATATAATGGAACGGGCGGTTATCTTCGCCGAAGGAGATTATATAACGGTAGACGATCTACCGGATTTTGTGAGCGACAAAATTGACACTCCAGCAGAAAGCCAGCATAAAACTTTGAAAGATGCGGTCAAGGAATTCGAAAAAATTTTCATACGGCAGGAGCTTGACCGTCTGAAGTTCAACAAAGAAGAAGCAGCCAAAACGCTCGGTATAAGCGTCTCGTCTCTCTATCGCAAAATGGAAGAACTGGGGATCGATTCCCAAAAATAACCCTGTTTCAAAGAAATTTCCTAATTTAAGGAAAACATCCGACGTACCTTCCGAAATTTTATCAATTTTAACGATATAAATTGGTATACCATTTGCCTTACTATTAAAGTGCAGTGCCGGTAATCCGGTACGTTTGAAACTATCAATGGAAATAGCCGTACACTACAATGTAAGTATATAAGTAGTGCAGATAATAAAAGTGAGGTAGAAATGTTTGTTCCAAACTGGAGGATGCGGCTCAACGACACCGATTCGCTAACCGGTATCTCACCGGATAAGATGCGAAAACACCCGAAAGCAGATATACGGATGCAATACTCGAAGATCATGCACGTTGCGCTTATCGTATCGCTCTCGGTAATGATAATTGCTTTTCGTTTCTTCCCGGATTTTGAGCCGGACGGCCGGCTTGTTGTTGAGGATCAGGAGATTATTGACATTGAAGAAGTAGAGCAGACGAGACAGGAAGAGCGGCCACCGCCACCGCCGCGCCCCCCGATAATGATTGAAACTCCAAGCAATGATGTTATTGATGATATCGACTTCTTCTCATCAGAACTCGATTTTTATGAGGATGTACCTCCTCCGCCACCGCCAAAGGAGGACGATGGTGATGGCTTGGACAGTTACTTTGTAGCGGTTGAGGAAATGCCTGAAATTATCGGTGGTATGCAGGAGCTCGCACGTCATTTAACATATCCCGAACTTGCCCGAAGAGCAGGGGTTGAGGGTGTGGTTTATGTTTTGGCGTATGTTGACGAGGAAGGTAATGTGCAGCATACGGAAATTGCACGCGGTATAGGGGCAGGATGTGATGAGGCAGCCGCTGAAGCGGTCGGCAAAGTGCAATTTAAACCCGGTAAGCAGCGCGGCCAACCGGTTCGGGTGCGCGTAATGGTACCTGTGCGGTTTTCACTCAGGGCATCGGCTGCCCGGTAAAATATAATAAGTACATTTACGTTAGTTATAACCCGTTTGGGAGGATGTCCGGATAGGTTTTTACCTGGCTTTTCAGGACAGCTCCCATCCGGGTTTTTTATTTTCTCAATATGGCATAGAAATTGTTAAGTAAATTTGTACTAACTGTAGAATTAATAACTATTTCCGATAATCGCTATTCGTGCACAGGTCAGGATCAAATACACATAATGCCGACCGGGCAGGACTTAAGAAAAAAGTACTTATCCTGAGCAAAGATGCTCAACTTGCATTGAGCTTATCCCTTTTTTTCGGCGATGAGTTTGAAGTACAAACTGTTGAAAAATTCGATCATGCAGGGGATATTATCGGTCAAAATGGTGCAGATTTGTTGCTTATAGACTATGGTTTACCCGATGATCATATACCGAAATCGCTGAGCTCCATACGACAAAAAAAGGATATCCCGATCGTTATGATGTATGTTTTTCACGGGAAAAAAATAAAAATCGAATCGGAGATACGAAAATACGCTGATGCGGTATTCTATAAACCGGTTAACATTCTCGATGTACTGGGTAAAATACGTTTATTTTTATCCTGAAATTTGTTGAGTTTCACCACATTTTCACTTAGCATACCGTAGTAGTTTCTTAACTATAGGATAACCTGATATTATTTTTTCCAATTTTTGGAAGATTATTGTATTTAAACTAATGTATAGGGAGAGAAATGGAGGTTATACAAAATTCATCAGTTTCACTCGGAACCACAGATATCAAAGTTGCACCGGTCGGATTGGGTGCGTGGGCGTGGGGAGATACCATGGTCTGGTCATACGGTAAGGGATACGACGATGATGATATAAAAGAAGCATTTAATGTGAGTATAAACAAGGGCGTTAATTTTATTGATACTGCTGAAATTTACGGTAAGGGTAAATCGGAAGAATTGATAGGAACCTTTTTAAAAGCAACCGAAGCCGAAACAGTTATTGCAACAAAATTTATGCCTTATCCATGGCGGGTGACGAAAAATTCGCTCCGCGAAGCGTTGATGAAAAGTTTGAAACGTTTGCAAGTTGATCGGGTTGACCTGTATCAGACTCATTGGCCGTTTCCTCCCGTACCGGTGAAAAGATGGATGGATGCTATGGCCGATGCGGTCGATGATGGGCTCGTAAAAGCTGTGGGCGTATCGAATTACAGTAAAGATCAAATGCTTCGTGCATCGGAACAACTCGCAAAAAGAAATATACGGCTTGCTTCAAACCAGGTTGAATATAGTTTATGGCGGCGACGCCCCGAAACCTCGGGTTTGATTGATACGTGTAATGAACTTGGCGTTACGCTCATTGCATACAGTCCGCTTGCTATGGGTATGCTGACCGGTAAATATTCACCGGCAAATCCGCCTCCGGGAATTCGAGGCAAGCGATATGGAAGAAATAAACTAGTACGACTCGAAAAACTTACCGGATTGATGCGGGAACTAGGGGAGAACCATAATGGGAAATCACCCGCACAGGTCGCTTTGAATTGGCTGATATGTAAAGGCAGTGTACCGATACCCGGTGCAAAAAATGCAGAACAAGCTGAACACAACGCCGGTGCACTGGGATGGAAACTTTCGGATGAGGAGGTACATCTCCTCGATCGGGAAAGTAAAAAATAGTGTATGTATAAATTATCCTTATACTGCTATTTTACACATCCATTTTATCAATCTCTTCAATTGTTTGCTTCCGGGCTTTTTCAATCCGGCTCATCCGTTTTTGAAACTGGTTCATCGCAAAGGCAAAAAACTCATCGATCTGTAAGTTGAACGGCATCGGATCGTACGGTGCGAAGATTTCATTAACAATATTCAATGCCGGCTCGAACAAAGTGTTCATTCGCTCTTCTATGATTTCCCATAACGATGGATCCGACGCCACCAGCCGCGACAATAAATAAACGCCGTAGGCAATATGCCGCGATTCATCGCGTTTTAAATTTCCAATGCCTTCTTTCAAGCCTGGCAGAATATTATTTTTTTCGAGCATTGCGTAATAGCCGTGGTAGCCGGTTTCTGCCATCACACCCTCGACGATCATGTTGTATGTTACCGATGCTTTCACCTGATTTGCCGGCGACGGATCGGTTAGAAGTGCATTCAGAGAGTCGGGGAGTTCTTTGTAAATAATTTGTTTGTAGCTTTCCGAATGATAGGGTGTTAAATCGATGGCAGCGCCTGTTACTTCATCAATGAATCGCCGGAAGAATTCGGTGTGTTTCGCCTCTTCCCAGAGAAATGTTGTGAGAAACATTTCCTCTTCAACTCTACCCTCCCTTGCTATAGTCATTATAAGGGGAAGCAGGTCGAGCGTTACCGATTCCTCGCCTGCCTGAAACAGGGATGTTAATCTTAGAATGACATCGCGTTCGTTATCGCTCAGTTTATGCCAGTCCGCTTTATCGTTGGTAAGATCGATATGCTTTGGATTCCAGATGCCGAGTTCTTTCGCTTTATGATATAACCGCATAGGAGGGAGCGCGTGATTCAAACCGCCCGCCGTAGTGGTTTTCAGTCCTCTTGCCGTAACGGTTGTCATATATTCTCCGGGAAAGTGGTTTCCACCTTTGCCGCCGAGACGACAAGCTGTTTGGCTGCCGAAACATATTGTGCGATTGCGCCGAGATTACCTTTTTCGAGTTTTATTTTCCCCCACATAATACCGGTCATTAGATCGGTATCTCCGTTCAATACCTTTTGCCAGGTTTTAGCCGTAGCAGTAACAATATATGGAGCTTTTTCCATATCCCCGGATGTTGCTTCTCTGCCTGCAAGGCACTCACCATTTTTTAAATCCACATAAACCGCCCTGTCTTCTGCGATGTCCGTTCCTGATGTGCCCGACATTTTCAAAATGAGCGGCCACTCCCAATCCTTCGCATTTTCTTTATAGTTTTCATTTTCATTGATTTTGCTGCACCAAGCTTGTGCCCAAGCATCGGTAAATACCTCGTGTGCCATTATTATCCTCCGGTTATTTTAAATAAATGTATAGCTTAATCCTAAAGATAGGACTTGTTTAAGTTGGCGTTTCAGTGATACTGATTTATCGTAAAACAGCTCTGTGTTGAGCCGTACATCGATGTAGCGTGTTACCTGGGCGGAGATAACAACATCCCAGCGTACATCGACGTCATCAAAACTTACTAAATTTGAAAAAACTTCGAGTCTGGTGGTGAGCCGCATGTTTTCGGTTAATCGTTTACGATAATGTGTGACCGAGGATACTCCGAATTCGGTGGCGAATCGTTCACCATCGGTCAGGTTCCGTGCAAACTGATCGACAACAGTGATTTTATACGCACCGCCTATACGGGTATTAAATCCCTCAAATGGGTTTGAACCTGCACCGGCACCGAGCGTAAAGTATCCCGGATCCATAAAATCGGATACAGCAATAGTTGTATCGGGTTCATAGCGAAAGCCCCGTGTAAATTGTGTCTGAAAATTAACGGATATAAAGGGATTAACGTGAGCGCCGATAGTGTATTGGTAAACCGATTCAATTCGTATTTCGTCGCTCGATTTCTGTGTACCGGAGCCGCCGATGCGTGCCTGACCGAATTTAAAATCGCCGCCGTTTGTCCATTTATGCTTTTTTGCACGATAGATGAAATTTGAATCAAAACTAATTTGCCATGCGAGTGTATTCTCGCCACCCTGTACCCAGTTATCGAATTGTGCCTGGGTTAAAGTAAAACCGCCGACAATATCGCTTTGCCAGCTTCCATCGGCCGAAGTATCTGGTTCGGCACCGTTACCTGTTGCCTTAAGAAATTGTGTTGTTGCAATAATGAAAAAAAATAAGAAAATAACACGTAAAACCAACATATAACTCCTTCATCAATTACCTGTATAAATCTATATGCATCATATCAACCGGAAGCAGCGGCATTGGTTGACCATTATGCCGCAGACGGAATTTGATATACTCAATAAACGGATCGGTTTCTTTTATTTCGACACCGAATAAGCGCGGAAAGAATATACCTGGATCAAAAAGTCCCGGTTCGGGGTATTCAACAATCTTTACCTCATCATCCGGTGCAATACCGGCTTCTCGTTTCGCAATGTCAATTGCATCCGCCAATCCGCCGATCTCATCGACCAGCCCGATATCCAGCCCATCATATCCCGACCACACTCTGCCCTGTGAATGTGGTTCTACCTCATCGTACTCCATACCCCGGCCGTCTGCTACCATCTGAACGAAGTCCTCGTACAACGACATAAATCGTTCGCGCATAATCTCGTATTCTTTTTCAGTTAAATTCCGGTCGGGAAGCTGCAAGTTCAATAGCGGCAGAGTTGCGCCGAAGCCGAGATCGGCAAAGGCCCCGCGCTTAACAAAGTCGGTACTCAAGCCAAGTTTATCTTTAAATCCATCATTGTAAAGCCAGCCGCCGATAACACCGATAGAGCCGGTTATCGTGTTCGGTGCGGCAAGAATCATATCGGAATTCATCGATAACCAATAGCCGCCCGATGCGGCCACAGCACCTTGAGTAACGATTACCGGTTTCTCCTCCATCGCTTTTTTAAGCGCCTGCGATATAAGATCCGAGGCAAGTCCGTCGCCGCCCGGAGAATCCACTCTGAGGACGATTGCCTTTACATTGTTATCACGCCGCGCCCGGTGAACGTCGTTAACGAGACTGCGTGCGGAAATGCCTTCATCCATTGCGCAAATCCCCAAAGCGTATATTACTGCAATTTGAGGGGGGGTGCCCCACCGGTTGTCGAACGGTTTATTACGTGCGGGGAGATTGTTACGGGAGATCATCCTTTTCCGGTCACCTTCAAATTCCGCAATGATATTGCTGACCTCGTCCCAGCGTCCGAGAGTATCGACTAATCCATGTTCGAGTGCATGATCGGGCAGCAGAAAACCGACCTCGTTGACAAGTGAATCGAATTCGTCATCGGTTAGCCCTCTGCTATAAGTTACGTCTGATCTGACAAGTTCATATGAATGGTTGATGAGACGCTGCCGCTGTTCTCTGTCGGCTTCACTCATCTCATCGCGGGCAATTTGTTCAAATGCTGATTTATATTCAAAGAAGCGCCATTCATCAACCGCGATACCGGCTTTCTCGAGCATCCCTCTTATATAGGTTCTTCCGGTTATAAATCCTTCAAGCATAATTGTTCCCAGCGGATCCATAATAACTTTATCGGCTACGGAGGCAAGATGGTAATCGGTAATACCACCCCGGTCGATATAAATTACCACGTGTTTACCGGCATTTTTGAAATTTTCCAGGCGGTCACGCAGTTCCCACTTCATCGCGTGCGATGCACGTAACCCCGACATATTGATAGCGATTCCCGAAACTGTCGGATCAACGCGTGCTTCATCGATGGATTGTAAAATATCTTTCAATGTGTTTGCAGAATCGAAAAGGCGGTATTGCTGATACTTTAAACTTCCGTTAAGGTTTAAACTTACATAATCGTTTTCTTTGCGTGTATATGAGTCGAAAATATTTCTGTCATAAGCACCCAGCCGAATACCGTACGTATTGTATCCATTATTCGTGCTGCCGTTAAACTGCCGCTGTGTGTTTACTCCGGCCCGCCGCAGGTTGAATGAAATACCGACCGTGTATAGTTCTCCTTCGAACGCTCTGCCTGTAATACGTATGCCGGGTAATGCCTCAACGGCAACACCGGCGCTCCACATACCTTCGCGTACTGCCTGGTCGTTTTGTAAAGCAAAGTCTCCGAATAATGTTAAAAATTCATTGCCGAACGGACGTATGGCAAGATCGGTATATATTTGCTGGCGTTTACCCCGCAAGGTTTGATAACCGACCGCGCCAATGGAGATATATTGATTTGGCCGCACGAGCAGACCAATATTAACAAGTTTTTCGCGTTGGAAAATATCCGTATCGCCTCCCGACCAACCATATCCGAAACCGGCACTTATCGAGCGACTACCGAATGCAGAAGATATCCGATAATCGGTAACCGAACCCAGCGGGGTATCTTCCTGTATCATTCCAAACCCGAAATTCGGTACAGCAGCAAAAAACCCCCATTTATTAAAGTCTTCGATTGAACCGGTTTGATCGGTCCAGGTGAAATAGAAGTCCGGCTGATGAATATAGGTCAACGATGCCGGGTTGTCGTACCCGTATAGACCGTATTTCATTGCTCCCGATGATGCCATAAGAAAATCGTGATGCATATGAAATGGTGGAATTATTGTTTGGCCTGAAAGCGGATTAAATAAAATAAGAATAGCCAATGCGGCAGCCAATAGTGATTTCATAACACCTCCAGAATTAACGAATGCCCGCGCTTTTTGCAGTGTGGATGAACCTAAATTGAAATGCTAATAATCAAACTAATATAAAAAAATAAATTCTTATTTTAAAACCGGAATATTTGCAATGCTGTTTAGTTCCACGGCTGCGGAATTTTCAAAATAGTTTTTGCGGATGGAAAAATTTTATTTTCATACTCTCTCATTTTAACGAATTCCCTTCGTTTGAAGTACGTAATGAGAACTGCTACGATTGAGGCAATGATCGTTAAGAATAAAAGCGGTATGCTCCAGCTCATGGTAACCAGTGCAATGTGAATATAATCCGGAGCGATTGATAAAACAACTTCGGTAACATTGTCATCTTTTATAAGGTCGGCAGTGAATTCATACTCGCCCGGTTTTTCGATACTGAAATTCAACAATGCTATAGCATCGCGGTTGGCGCCGAATATGTAGCGGTTAAAGGTAATTCGTGCACGGGAGAGATATATTTCATCGCCGGTCTGTTTGTTGCGTAATTCCGGCTCGATGTCTATAAATGCTTTACCGGTATCGAACTTCCGGTCATTGTATTCACTCAGATATTCGTAATAAATTGTATACGGCCCGGATTTTTCAAAAGTCATTGTTCCTGTTCCGGGTATAAGAAATTGACGGGGTTCCTCAAAATAACGGTAAAACTGTGTTATTATGATGAGAGCGGTGAGCGCCGTTCCGACAAAAAATATGAGGGCGCCCAGTCCGTAATACCATCGGCTTGGCTGTATAGGTTTCTCGCGCATACTTTTCTCCAGCTCATTATCGACTACATCTGTATCATACTAAATAGTATCGAAAATAGCAAAGTATGACTACAAGCCGATTGCATACGTCCACTTCAGCATCAGTACGTTCAATGACGGACTTTCGATCGTCCGGTTGAAAAATGAACCCGGCGAAACCGTATGATCTTTAATTGATTCCTGGCGGCTGTGTGTCCAAACTAGAAAGATTGTTGAACCGGGCCGGTATTCATAGCGAATAATCAAATTTACATTAAAGTCGCTCCGATTGAAATCGGGGTTTCGATAGGTGGATTTATCATATTCGACAGGCAGTTCTGATAATTTACCCGAATCCTCGAGCTTCATAAAATCATAGTATTCACCGCGAACCCAGAAGTATTGTACGTATCCCTGCAGCGTCAGATCGGGATTAAATGTATGCGTTAATCGAACCGTCGTATTGACCTGGTCGACGTCACGTCGTCCGAACACCGATGTCCGTACATCGGGTTCGAGTATTCCGGTTTGATTTGTCACCCAACCGACCATACCGCGAGTTTTCCGGTAGGAAGGAGTAAACGTTATTTCTGTTTGATATCCTGCTCTGAAGGTGAGCGGGAGTTCATAGGTGCGGTCTCTGCTTCCGTGTCCCCGCTCACCTTTCACATATCGAACTGCAATGGTTACCGGTTTTCTGTTATCGGTTCTTGAATAGAACCACAACTGATTGGATGGCGGGCGCTTGTATAGTCCCATTCCACGGGATTCGAAAGGATCGTTGGACTCCGAGTCAATGTTTCCGCCGATTGAGGTATACCAGTAGTTCATCCAGGTAATGCTCATATTCGGTTCAATTCCCCTGATGAATTGTATACCCGAATCGAGTATGTTTGCCGTGTAGGTAAACTGGCCGTAATTTATCCGTCGTATGATCGAGAAGGGCTCGAGATGACGGAGCGAAAACCAGATATAATATATTCCGATATTGTCGACCGAGTTAAATCCGATATCGTTCGGATTGAACCCTTTTGAATAAACGTTTGCGCCCGCCATCGCCTGAATATTATCATGACTCAAAGTTTGAATGCGGGCCTGTGCATGATATCCTTCCTGAATACCACCGGATGTGTTACGATAGGTCATTGCAAGTAAACCATCGGTTATGAACGAGTAATTTTCTGTATTGTAATTCCAATCCAGCCCACCCGAATAGGCCTGCGGTACGCCATTCTCCCGTATCACCGAAGTTGCAATACCACCGATGTACGAACCGGGATTCGGCAGATCGTAGCGTAAACGGCCGACGGTATAGTTGCTTAAGGTTTCTGTTTCAATGCGAACATCTTCATTATCGGGGCTACGCAGAGTTTTATAGGTGCGTGCAGTAGTGGCATGCAAAAAACCGCCTGCCCATCCGTTCCCCGATTGTGAAGTAAGCTTAACTGCACCAAGAATCGGTGTTGCCGATGGATTATTTTTTACATACCACGTTTCCGTATCGATCGAGTCGGGTAAATAGTTATGGCGTGACGGCTGATCGCCGATCCTGCGTGAATAAAATATATGGGTGCGAAGTATCCCGTTGCCCATCGGGCCGACGGTTCTGAAGACCGAGGCACCTTCGACGAAAAACGGCCGTCGTTCCTGGTAAAAGGTTTCAAATGCACTGAGATTAAGTATAACTTCATCAAGTTCAACCTGTCCGAAATCGGGATTTACCGTTACATTTAAAGTTGTATTGTTTGATATACCGTATTGCAGGTCGAGACCGATATCAAGATTAGAATCAAGTTGATGTAACGGCTGCGGCAATTGATCGCTCGGCCAGCGTGTTGCACCGGCAAGTGCGTAAGGGAGAACAAGAACAGAACGAGGTGGATTAAGATTGTGTAATCCGCGCAGCGTGCCGAAACGCGATACGACTGCCCGGGAACCTTGTGGTATATGAGCCCACATAGCGTATTCGTTTTTTCGATCTATCATACGCGCGGCATTAAACCCCCACACCTGTTCGTCTTCTTCCGAAAACCTGAGCGTTTGATACGGGATCTTTAATTCAACGCTCCAACCGTCATCTCGCATTGCAACGGCGGCATCCCATATTCCATCCCAGGTAATATCTTCTTCATTACCGTCATTCAGCATTAAAAAATCCCTTTTAACCCCCGCAGCATTCACCTCAAATACAAACGCAGAAGTTTGGTCGTTATAACTGTCGATGGCTACCTGTACAAAATCGGAAGGTACCCGCCGGTCCCGGCGTGTAAGACGTCGAACAATTTTATCCGGTTCCGAATCGTAACAGATGAACGAAACATATAATGCCGAATCGTCATAAAGAACACGCAGCTCTGTTCGTTCGGTCGCGGGTTCACCGTCATCCGGTTCATGCTGGTAAAAAGCATCGATTACAGGCGCCGATTTCCAAACATCATCATCGACATAACCGTCGATTACCGGCGGTGTGTCGGTTCGTTCTGTAAATATTATCTTTCGATCGGTGTTTTGTGAACCGGCTATAGAAACAAAACACATACAATATAATAATGTTAACGTGATTGTTCTCATGGTGCATAAGTAAAGTTGTGATTTGATTTCGCTCTATTACCGTATACGATTATATTTGTATTTAGTTTCATTGGAAACTATAGCAGAATTGTCGTATCTTTTTGTTATTATTTTATGGAATATATCTGGTTCCCTCTCGTTATTCTAAGCGCCGTTACATTCGGTATTGCCGGATTTATATTGAAATTCGGTACCTACCGTATCTATTCAGTGCCGTATATCCTGCTCGGTTTATATATATCCGGAGCGCTTGGATTCTTTCTGTATGGCATCGGCTCAAACCAATTAGAATTCAGTGCGGCTTTGCTTATTGCCGGTTCGATTGTTGGCATCGGCTCGACGGCAGGAAATATTCTTTTTATGAAAGCATTGCGTGTCGGGCCGATTAGCTTAACGTCGCCGGTGGTGAACATGAACATCATACTCATTGTTATTATGTCTGTTTACGTATACGGTGAGTCACCCGGTTATAGTGAGTTGTTCGGTGTCGCACTGATTATTTTGTGTGTCAGTATTTTGCCCGTCGATCCGAATGAGAAGATATCCATTTCAGACAGAAAGTGGTATGGCCTTGTACTCTTTGCGGTTGTTTTATTCTTTATTCGTAACGGCGGTTTGAAGATAACCGAAGAACTGGGTATGAATAATACGATGGTGCTCTTCTATGGGTATTTTCTCGGGGTGATATGGTCGTGGGTCCTGACACGTCGTGCAGGGAGAACTACCTTATTGCATATGAAACCAAATGCCCGCCGCTATGGACTTATATGCGGACTCATCGCCGGAATTTTTTCTTTTGCCGGTATGCAGCTATATGCATTGGCGCTTTCGGGCGGGCCTGCAAGCATTGTTTCACCATTATTTGCCTCGAATAGTTTGATTACCGGAATTCTGGCGATTGCGTACCTGAAGGAGCGTTTATCGCTTATACAATTCATCGCCGTCGTCGGAATATTGAGCGGGGTCGTCTTACTTCGTATATGAGTTCTAAGAATGTTTGAGATAATAGATACAAATTTACTCGGCGTTATTGCAGTAATCACATTGGTGTACTGGTTAGCGGTTACGGTTGATACGTTGATCGGAATGCGCAGTATTGCAGTTCTTGATCCGGCTGCAAGACTGTCTTCCGGCAAGATGCCGAAAGTTTCAGTAATAATCACAGCAAAGGATGAAGAAGATTCAATTGCACAATCGCTTCATACTTTGCGCAGACTTGATTATCCGGATTATGAAGTCGTGGTGGTGAATGACCGCTCTACGGACGGGACGCTCGATGAGATACAGTCGGTACAGAAGGATTGGCCGCAATTAAAAGTCATTTCAATTGATGAACTCCCCGACGGATGGCTTGGAAAAAATTACGCTTGCTACCGCGGCTATAAAAAAGCAGCAGGTGATATATTGCTCTTTACCGATGCCGATGTTATGTTTAATCCCGAAACATTGCGCGTTGCAGTTGTTCATCTTCAAAACCAAAAAGCAGACCATCTCGCTGTCTCACCGGCTATTTACGGAGAAACATTTTTTCTAAGACTATTCGTGAAATATTTTTTCTTTTCATTCCTGATATATTTCAGGCCGTGGGCCGGTGGTATGGGAGTCGGGGCATTCAATATGTTCCGGCGTGAAGCATATGAAGATGTCGGGACACATCGTGCTGTTGCCATGCGGCCCGATGAAGATCTGCAGCTCGGTAAGCTGGTTAAGAAAACCGGGGCGCGGCAGCGCTTTGCATCCGGTAAATATTTGATGTCTGTGCAATGGTATGCTTCTTTTCGTGAGGCGATGCTCGGTATCGAGAAAAATGCGTTCGCCGGGTTATCCTATAATTTATTTCTTGCGGCCGGTGCAATGGCCGCTCAGGTGCTTCTGTTTGTTTTCCCCTTTATTGCGCTGTTTATTACGAGTGGAGTGATACAGATAATATTTGTTGCGGTGATCGTACTTTACTTATTAGTATTCCTCCGTCATATCAAGGTGTTTTCAATAACTAAAGGATATGATGCCATTTTTCTTCCGCTTGCTGCATTATTGTTTATTTACGTCGTTTGCCGGGCATTGATAAAGACGATCATCTATCGCGGAATACACTGGCGCGGAACTTTTTACTCATTGGAAAAATTAAAAAAATGAAGATAAATTTCGGATTGACTTTATATCAATCAATTTGTATGTTATGCATATTATGGAATTGCTGACTACGCAGGAATTTGTACTTGCACATCCATCGACATCAGAGAGGGCGGAAGAGGTCGTTTCGGGTGATATCCGCTACATCGATGACGGCAGACCAAAGCCGGTGATGCTTATTGCACACGGCTATAAAACCTTTAAAGATTGGGGAATGTTTCCGCATGTAGGTGAATACTTCGCCGAGCGCGGATTTGTCACGATTGTCATTAATTTTGCCCGTAATGGTGTTAAAACCGGCGAAAATCAAATAACCGATTGGGATATTTTCTCCCGGTTAACACCGACCAGTGAAATTGAAGACCTTCACCTTGTACTTGATGCAATTGAAGACGGTGCACTTGAATATTATGGTATCGATACGGAAGATACCCAACGGGTTCTGTTAGGGCATTCGGGGGGCGGTTCGGTGTCAATCATAACTGCAAGCGAACGGGATGATATTCAAGCGGTTATCTCCTGGTCGGCGGTGTCTACATTCGATCGCTTTACACCCGAAGAGAAAAAGCAATGGAGAGAGAAGGGAACATTAGAGCTGCACAGCGATCCGGAATACGGAACGATACGTATCGGCACCGAACCTTTACACGATATTGAAAACAATGACGAACGCTTAAATATATTAGATGCGGTAAAACGACTTCCTTGTCCGGTGCTTATCGCACACGGTACTAACGATTCAACCGTAGACCGAAAGGAAGCCGATATTTTATATAAAACCGCCGGCAGTGACGAAGCTACTATAATTGAAATTAAAGATGCCAACCATCTTTACGATGTTACGCATCCCTACAAAGCCGGTTCATCGGAACATCTAAACCGGTTGCTTGATGAAACAAATCATTGGTTAAAAACTGTTTTAAATAATTCATAATCTTTTCTGGATATTGGAGATAGAATGCAATCACACGAAAAATCTCTTAGTATCGGAGCGACCGGTATTAGCGTTGCAAATGTCTACATACAGGCGTTCTGGATAACTACATTTACAGCATTAACAGCACTCGGTGCCCGGTTTGAAATCTGGCAGTATCCGGTACCGTATACTTTGCAAACAATGTTTGTGCTGCTTGCCGGTGCATTTCTCGGCAAGCGGAATGGAGCAATAAG
>SKXH01000145.1 GCA_007128495.1 Bacteroidota bacterium | reverse complement strand
TTTTATAATCCTCATATGCGTCAATAATATCTTTCACCAGCTTATGTCTGACGACATCATCCTTTGTGAAATACACAAAGGAGACGCCTTCTATCTTTTTCAATACCGATTGGATCTCGACCAGTCCGGAAATGGCATTGAAAGGTAAATCGATCTGAGTAATATCTCCGGTTATGACCGCCTTTGAATTTACACCGAGACGGGTAAGAAACATCTTCATTTGTATGCTGCTTGCATTTTGTGCCTCATCCAGAATAACAAAAGCATTATTCAACGTTCTCCCGCGCATATACGCTATAGGAGCAATTTCAACAATCCGCCGTTCGATATACATCTTTAATTTCTCAGCGGGTATCATATCATCAAGTGCATCGTAGAGCGGCCGGAGATACGGGTCTACTTTCTCGCGCATATCACCGGGAAGGAAACCGAGATTCTCACCGGCTTCGACAGCTGGACGCGTGAGGATTATTTTATTAACCTGCCTGTTCTTCAGTGCAGCAACTGCCAACGCGACAGCGAGATAGGTCTTACCGGTTCCTGCAGGACCTATACCGAAAACGATATCGTTTTTAGTGATCGCTTTGACATATCGATGCTGGCCCTGGGTCTTGGCTTTGATCATGCCGTTTTTGGTAAACAAAACAGCACTGTCGGCATCCTCTTTTTCGTTAGGTAATTGCTCCCGTGAAGTTCCGTTTGAAGGTTGTACTGAAGAGTCAACCAGATCGATCACCGTCTCAACATCATTGGCGGTGAGATTTTTATTTTTATTTAAAATAAAAATCAGTTCTTTAATTATTCGCTCTATTTGCTCAACCTCATCCTCATCACCCTGAAGTGTGAGCTGGTCACCCCGGACAACAATATTTGAATCAAACCGTTGTTCGAGTATCGCAAGGTGTTTGTCGTTAAAACCAAGTAACGACAATTTGTCAACTCCTTCTAATGAAATCTTTTTTTCTTTCGTAATGCTCGTCCCTCCTTTTTGTAATTACTCAACTTATGGTTTCTCAAAAATAAACAAAGCCCTTACCACATCTTCAAGAGCATTGAAAATGTCATAAGGGCTTGAATACTATATAACGTATTTGAATCAATAACAAATAATTCTAACGCTATGGTGTTTGACTTTACCGTAGACCTTCTCTTAATTCACGATAATATCTGTTCGCTGCATCCTGCTCTGAAGAGGTCATTTCTCCGTCGCCTTTCGGTGGTACCTGCAGTCGTTGTCCCGGATGTATAATATCGGGATCACGAATTTTGTCGCGGTTTGCCTGCCAGATACGCGGCCAGAGCCATGCATTTCTGTAAATGTCATCTTTCTTCGCAATGTTCCACAAGCAATCCCGGTCCTGCGACCAGGTACCGACGGTATAGGTTGTAACCATTCCCTCAAGACGATCCAACAAATTATTTACGCGTTCATCAAGCGCCGCTAATCTGTCGTAAACATCGGGATGGGCGGTTTGTCGATTTGCTTTAAGCTGATCGACAGCATCTTTTACTTCATCAACCTCATCGCGTCGTGCGAGCAGATCCTGATCCGACAAGCGTTCGAGCGCGCTTACCTGATTTTCGAGTTGTTGAATTCTTTCAACAAGACTGCGGATTTCCGCTTCTGTTGCACCGACCATTGCCAGGATTTCTTCGCGGCATGATTGTATTTCGGCTTCTTTGCTCGCGATTTGATTATTAAGCTCTTCGATCTCACCTTCGAGCGCATCCAACTGTTGGCGCAATTCATCTCTTTGCTGTGTAAATTCTGCCATTTGTTGCTCCCACTCGTCGCGGGTCATTCGATCCTGTGCTTCAAGATCGGCAACTGCAAATGATGTCACGAGCAATGCAGCAACAAGCAGATAGAGTAGTGATCTATATTTCATATTAAACTCCTTAACTATTCTATTTATATTAATAAACTTGTTCTAAATTGGGTCAGGCATATCCCGTTCATTAGTCCCATTGCTGCAGACGTTGACGGACCTTTTCTTTATCTTCTGCACACTCTCTTAAGTCTTGATCCAATTGAGATACCTGCTGCTGCAAACTTGATTTTTCTTCTTCTTTCGATGCAATTTCTCTTTCAAGCGCGGCAACCTCAGCTTTGAGGTCTTCAAGCTGCGCTACTTCTTCAGCACTTGGCCTTCGGGCACAACCCATGATCAGGGCGGAAATGGTAATGATAACAAGTACATTTGTCATCACCTTTTTTATTAACGTCATAAGTCCCTCCTATTTTGGATATCGGGTAAAGAAATAAACCATAGAGCACTAATTTAGCGCGTGCTTTAAAGTGTTAGCATAATATAAAAATATTTCTTATTTGTCAAGATAAATAAGCTAAAATTTAATATTTTTTCATACATATTTTCCATAAAATCAATCACATACAGAAACAACATCCCGCGTTTCCTGATACGGGATGTTGTTCGATATGTAACTCCTATGGATAATTAAAATGATGCATCTTACTTCAGGAACATCATTTTCTTTACATCTGTAAAGTCACCCGCCTGGATGCGGTAAATATACATACCACTTGAGACCGGATTGCCGTTTTGATTTCGTCCATCCCACACCACATTGTAATGACCGGGATCGTACATTTCACCAGCAACAAGTGTCTTTACCCGTTGACCGAGTACGTTATAAATCTCAAGCGTTACCTGTACTTGTTCAGGTATCGAGAAGTCTATAGTTGTGCTCGGGTTGAACGGGTTCGGGTAGTTTTGCTCAAGTTGATATACGACCGGAACTGTACGCTCTTGGTCATCGACACTTACAACTTCTCCGATATCTGTTTCATATATCGCCATGAGCTGAAAACCAATTGTCGGATCACCTGAGAAGCCATCGAACTGTCCAACAACTCCGGTGAATGAGAACAGGTCATTGGGGATCTGAGTACCCGGCACCTCGGAGTCACTGCTCCAAGGCAAACGGAAATCGACCTCACCGAAATCCACGGTTGGATCTTTTAGTTGATATGATTTATTTTCACCAAACACTTCGTCTCCGTCATCGTCGATTTCCAATTCATTCACAAATACCAGCATGCTTTCGTACTGCTGACCGTTAGCTGCAAGTTCTTCCAGCGTAACCTGAATAGGTTCCGGCAATGGTTGTTCCCGGTCTACTCTGGTATACTCAAGTACATCATCATCATTAATCTGCCATAGACTTGCAAATGTTGAGGTAATTCCCGTCACCTGCATTATATCTCCATCGCGGATTTCACCTTCCTCCACATCCTGACGCCAATCCCTGTCACCGGTTGAGCGTATGACATAGCCTGCTGTTTCATCCTGGATACGAGTAAATGCACCTTTTACCCGGGTTACGACACCTTCAATCGTGACGTGAGAACCCTCGGGTAAAATATTTCGTGCCATTACAATCGGCATTGCATCGACCTCCAGCTCACTCCAGTAGTGATACAGATGTGTATCTTCTGTAATATCAACCGACCTGTTGGGATCACCCGGCCATTCACCATTATCCCAGCTTGGTTGATCATCGATAACCCGGAAGAATTTGTACTCGTATGTGCCGGGTATCAACCCGAGAGTAATAGAGTATATTTTGGAATATGCTTCTTCTGGTTCCAGCTGTGCGTCTGGATTGGTTCCCGGTTCATCCCAATCAAACATAGAACCACCCATATACACATCATCGGTCTCCGGATCGAATTCACCTGAACCTCTCATATCGACATAAAAGGTAACAGCGCGCGGTGCGATAAATTCTGTTGTTATTTCGCCTTCCTCCAACACAAAATAGTTTTCGAAGTTATCGGCTGATGTAATGATCATCACTTCAACGTTCACCTCTTCGAAATCATCTACCGGAGCAAAGAAAAACTCCCATACATCGACGCGACCGGCAAGTTCCACAAGCGCACCGCGATCAATCGCATCCGGCAACAATTCACTTATAAGAACCGGTTCGCCTGCCGGGACATCCTCCTCCAGGACAACTTCAAAGTCGAATGCTTCGAGATATCGCATTGTTATTTCTGTTCCCTCACCCAACGGTACCGAGAAGGTAATAGCAGCATCTACCTCCCAGATATCGGTAATAAGTTCATCGAGTGTATCGGGATATGCTATTACTGCCCTGACTTCATTAAGAGCTGATTCGAGCTCAAGATGTGTGTCATTTGCGGCAAGCGCTAATGCATTATAGACACTCTCCGAGATAACGGTGAGTTCTTCCGTATCTTCAGCGAGCACGACATAACTCTCAAAATCATCATCGGAGGTAACGCTATAAACGGTGATATTGCTTACAGCAGAGACGGGAGATGATATTTCAAATTCCCAGAGATCGGTCCTGTTTGCATGATCGATAAGCGGTGTGCGTACGTCAGCACCCGCCGGTAATAGATCGCTTAGAAATATTATCTCACCTGCGGGAACATCCTCAGTAAATTCGAATTCAAATTCGGCACCCTCGTTATATGTGAAGGTTAATATCGTACCTTCAACAATAGAGTCAGATGATGTAATCGCTGCATCGACTTTCCAATCATCGGTGATAACATCGAAAAATGTTTCAGGATATGAAACTGTAGCTGCGAGATAATTCAATCCTGATAACAACTCGAGTGACATTAAATCTGCGGTAAGTTCAAGCGCTTTATAAATATCCGCTTCGATCGTCACCTCAATGGAACCATCTTCCAGTAAGAAGTATGTCGAGAAGCCATCATCCGATGTGATGCTTTCCATTGTAAGCTCCGTCTCGACCGATATTGGAGAAATAATGTGGAAGTCCCACACATCCGTCCGGCCTGCATGGCCGATGAGCGCTGTACGGGTCGGTGCATCTTCGGGAAGCATATCACTCAGATAAATATATTCACCGGCTTCCAGATCGTCTTCCAGAATGGCCTCAAACACATCACCATCATTATAGGTGAAATGTATTTCAGTACCTGCGACGAGGTCTTCGTCAGCCCACACGACTCCATCAACTCTCCACTCATCAGTGAGAGCATCACCGAATTCATCGGGGTACGTTATTGTTGCTGTGACCTGGTTAGTATCCGAGGCAAGGTCCATCGTTGTTTCTGATGCTGCAACTATAAGAGCATGCTGGACTTCATCCAGTGCGCCCCAAACATCATTAATAACCATGTCATCATTTACAAGAACCAATCGATTTGGGTCGCCATCCCATTCACCATTGTCCCAGCTTGGCGTGTCATCAATTACACGGAAATATTTATACGCATGTTCACTCTCGTTTACAAACAAACTAAGTGTATAAATATTTGCATCATCACCTGTAGGTTCCATCTTGAAATCCGGATCAGAGCCGGGTTCGGCCCAATCTGCAATTGTACCGCTGATATATACATCATCTACCTCCGGATCAAATGGATCGGCCTCGCTCATATCGACGTTGAAGGTGACGTGATGGACAATCTCAATGTCACCCCAGTCGCGGGCAGTCACCTGTATATTATCGTGAAATTGATGAACTATCGTGGCCACGTGAAGATAAGTTTCGGGAATAGCATCTCCAATATAGTCCGATTCAAAGAAGTTTGTCCTATAGGTTAGTGTATCCGTATCATCATAGATACTATAGTTAGTACCGGTTTCAAATGTACCTGTATCTATAAATGATACACCTTCAAGTCTCACTAATTGCGATTGGTAGTCGCTTGTTACTTCATCCAAAGTTAAGACTTCAGGAATAATGACATTGCCGGTCGATGTTGCATCTCCCGGATCTTCAGTCGGAACAAATTGCAACAACTGGTTATGCACATTTAATGTTCCTGTTAACCCGGTAATACCGTCATATCGATTATATTCCGTTGTGATAATACCGTCATTGTCATCGATTTCGATAGCGGCTGTTGAATCCTGCACCCACTTTTTATTCCGAAAGCCCTGCTGATAAGTCAGTATTGCCTCACCGGTAAGTTGATACACCGTGCCATCGGTTTCACCGGCCCGCAACTCGGCAATAGTTTCAACTTCGACTATATCATTATTTCCCTGTCCCCACACAACACCGCTCACGAAGCTCAGGCACAGAAGTGCCATTAAAAAAATACCAAAGCGTGTCATAGCTCCTCCTAAATATTTGTATGTATAGTTGGATCTTCGATTATTGCATCCTCATTCAGGATACACGAAACGGAAATTAGCCGGGATCACCTCCTTAAGAATCAGAAATTTATTAATCGTTTAAAAATAATAACTGGTAAGTTTTACAACATGCATTTTGACACACGAGCACTCCTGTATGAAATAAAATTGATCCGGCTCTGTCGATGGACAGAAATTTGAAAAGTATCGTAACCGGTTTATAAATCTCGATTTGCCAACCAACTCATATTATAACAGTTGGTTTTTTGAACGAATAGTACAATATGAATTAAATATTTTATAAAATCAAGTCTTGAACTACTATCAAATTATTAAAACCGCAATCGAAACTGCAATCCTGTTGAACCCTGTACATTGATGTACGGTGAGACACCAAAGGTAAGGTCTTCGCCGACATCAAAACCCGAAAGGGTAGCTTCGACGTATGCATCGAGCAGATTTAACACATAGAGAATTGCCATATACCAACCGAACCGATCACGTTGATCGCGGTAAAAATTTCTTATAAACTGCAGCCGCTCATTGCCCATCGGGTTTTCTTCAGTGATACTGTCACGGAATCGCTGCCTATAGTCGGTATAAAAATCATGCAACACAACAATAGCGTAAGTAAAGTATCCGGCAAATCCCAATATAACAGGTGTCTTCCAGTATGAACCGTTGTAAACCTGTCCTGCTCCCGGCAGTACTCCTGAAAGTACCATTGCAACCGTGGGAGATCTGATTTCCGATTCCTTCGGAGTTTCAGCCGGCGCGTCGAGGTCCATTTCTTCAATCATTGTATCTACGTCAACTGTATCCACTGTTTCCTGCGGGAACACTGTCATACCACCTGCCAACAGCACTAAAATGATCAAAACCCCTCTCGCCATCTTAATCTCTCTCCACCAGAGCTATCGCCTCAATTTCGACTTTTACATCTTTTGGTAATTGTCCTACCTGAAACGCAGTGCGCGCAGGCGGATTATTGTGAAAGAATTCGCCATACACCTCGTTCATTTGCGCAAATTCACCCATATCCTTCAAGTAAACCGTCGTTTTAACAACGCTTTCAAGTGTGGCCCCGCCTGCTTCGAGCACCGCTTTCAAATTCTCAAGAACTTTTCTTGTCTGCGACTGAATGTCGCTGCCTACAACCTCACCGGATTTTGCATCGAGCGGAATTTGTCCTGCTGTGTATAACATCCAACCTTTGCATTGAATTCCCTGATTGTAGGGTCCGATGGGGGCTGGAGCGTTTTGAGTGTTTATAATATTGCGTTTCATGTATGAGTCTCCGTTTTTGTAGTTTTGATATGCACTATCCGTTATACTTATCGATTAAATCTATCAAGTCAAGCAGGCGGTCTAAATCATCCATAGAGTAGAACTCAATGGTAATATCGCCGCTGCCGTTCGAGCGGGTCTTTACCGACACTTTTGTACCGAAGGTCCGCCGGAGTCTGGCTTCGATGTTTGTGGCACTGCTGTCTGATTTATCTTTTGTCTCTTTCTTTGCAGGTTTCTTCTTTCCGGCATCCTTTACAAGCTCCTCCGTTTTTCGAACAGAAAGACCTTGTTGAATTATTCTTTTCCAGAGTTTTAGTTGTGTTTTTTCATCCGTCACGCTAAGCAGGGCGCGGGCATGTCCCATACTAAGATCACCGGTACGCAGACTATCCTGAATTTGATCGGGAAGTTTCAACAGACGGATAAAATTTGTGATGGTTGTGCGGTCTTTCCCTATCTTGTGCGCAACTTCCTCCTGGGTATAGTTCACTTCTTTTATCAACCGTTGATACGACATGGCAATTTCAATCGGGTTGAGATGCTCTCGCTGTAAATTTTCAATGAGTGCAAGCTCGAGCATTTCCTCATTCGAGGTAACATTCAGAATATAGGCGGGAATTTCCTGCAGACCGGCATCGATCACCGCCCGTAATCTGCGCTCACCGGAGATCAACTCGTATGTTTTCTCCTCAGTCCTTCGCACGGTAATGGGTTGAATGACACCCTTTTGCAGTATCGATAACTTCAGCTCCTCGAGCGCATCCGGATCGAAATCAAGGCGCGGTTGAAACGGGTTTGATTGAATACGATCAACCGGAATCTTTGCGACCATTTCAGAGCGCCCATCGTCTTTCCCCAATGAATCACGTTTCAGGTCGACTTCGCGTGATTGCTGGCCTGACAACAAAGCATTCAACCCTTTACCCAGAACTGCTTTTGACTTAGCCATAAATTATTGAACCGCCCTATGATTGTTTGTCATAATTTCACTTGCCAGTTTCATATAGTTTTGCGCACCGGTGGAAACGGCATCGTATAATATGATCGGTTGTCCGAAGCTGGGGGCTTCACTGAGACGAACATTTCTCGCAATGATTGTTTCAAAGACTTTATCACCGAAATATTTCCGCACCTCGCTGACAATTTGCTTTGAAAGCCGCAGGTGGGAATCGTACATCGTCAAAAGTACACCTTCAATATCGAGCGATGGATTGAAATTCTTTTTTACAATGTTTATTGTGTTCAATAGTTTGCTTAATCCCTCGAGTGCGTAGTATTCGCATTGAACCGGAATCAACACCGAATCTGCCGCCGTCAACGCATTCAATGTTAATAAGCCGAGCGAAGGCGGGCAATCTAGAATAACATATTCAAAGCGGTCTTTAACCGGTTCAAGCAGTTCTTTTATTCTATGCTCGCGGTTTTCAGCTTCGACCAATTCAACCTCTACACCGACAAGGTTGATATGAGAAGGTATAATACTAAAATACGGCATCTGTGTATCTATGATAATGTCACGTGCAGATCGTGAGCCGAGTATGCATTCGTAAACCGTATCGCCTTCGATGATGTTATCAATACCAGTGCCGCTCGTTGCATTTGCCTGTGGATCAGCATCAACAAGTAATGTCGTACGCTCGGCCGCAGCCAAACATGCTGCAAGATTAACCGCCGTTGTAGTTTTCCCAACCCCGCCCTTTTGATTTGCTATTGCAATTATTTTACTCATTTATCTACGCTTAAGTTGATTATACAAGCTGTTTTGTTTGCTGCTTCAATGTTATTCTTTCACGTTGTAGAAACAGCTTCCCACGCGGCAAGCAGCAACGATATTATGCCCAGTAATATGGTTAAACGTATTGTTCGTGCCATAGCACCGAGATGGAGAGTTCGTTTTTCATCTTTTTCTGCCCGCCGGTACAGAGCATACATTCTGTTCGTTCGCATCGAGAATATAACAATAAATATGAACAAAACAATCTTACCGTGTACGGGGGTTATCAACGATTCATACTGACGACCGTATATAAAATCCGGCGAGAACAAATAAAGTGCAACCCCGGTAATACCGATCGTCCATAAACAGAGCCATAGAAACGGCATTAATCGACGATGAAAATGTTCGGCCAAAACGCTGCCGCTTTGCTTTTCAACTTCCAGTACCGGATATAAAACTGCACTGAGAAAGCAAAGACTGCCCAACCAGATAACGACCGAAAATATATGTAAGCTCAGGGCAGCCCATAGCATGAATTCCATTGATAGAAATATTTATATCTGTTTATAAGGCAGGGACGGCCCGCGAACCGTCCCTACTATTTAATTACAATGTATATGTACCCCTGGGTTACAGCTCGACCGTATCACCCGGATTCATCACCTTTCCTTCGATACCCGACGGTAATTTCTTCACAAATTCGTTCGGGTCGATCTTTATCACCGGAAATGTATTATAATGAACCGGGACAGCCATTTTGGGTTTTACAAATTCTACAGCTTTGGCTGCTTCATCAACGCCCATAGTGAAATTATCACCCGCGGGCACCAGCATCAGATCGATATCGTGCATCTCGCCGATCAGTTTCATGTCGGAGAATAATGCGGTATCGCCGGCGTGGTACACCGTTTTACCGCCCATTTCGATAATGAGTCCGTTCGGGTCTCCCATGTACTGTCCATCGGGCGTAGAAGAACTGTGGAATGCAATAGTTAATTTTACCTTTCCGAACGGGAATGAAAACGACCCGCCGGTATTCATCTGATGAACATTTTTAACGCCTTTGCCCGCACAGTAATTAGCCAGCTCAAACGTAGCAATGACTTGTGCATCATTCTTTTTAGCGATATCAATAGTATCACCCAGGTGATCACCATGACCGTGGGTTAGAACAATGAATTTTGCTTTTATATCATCTGGTTTCGCAGAAGCTAATGGATTATCTGTCAGGAAGGGATCAATTGCGACCTCGTGTGTTCCATCAGAGAGAAGAACCGCAGAGTGTCCCATATATGTCAGTTTGAGCATTCTCTCCTCCTATTTAGTTTGGTTTATAGTTTACGTGGAACATCGTGAAACTAATATACAATTTTTCTATCGTGAAATCAAAGACAACGAGATTGTGAAAATTTTTTCTTATATTTAACAATTTCCAGTGTTCAGTTTAACCACATTGTTCGTTTTTATTACTGGTAGTTGGATACTGGGATTCGTAATCCGTGAACTCACAATTTTCAACTATGACTGAAAAACACGATACAATTACCCAACAAACCACCTTTCTATTATCATCAAAAGGGCCTCTCCGCAAACTCCTGCCGGAATACACCGAGCGTGCTGAACAGATTGAAATGGCACGCCTGAGCGCTAAGTCGTTCTGTGACAACGAGATAGCACTTATCCAGGCAGGCACCGGCGTGGGGAAAAGTTTTGCATATCTCATCCCTGCGATATTATGGGCGAAGGAGAATGACGAAACAGTGGTGATCAGCACAGCGACGACAAATCTACAGGATCAGCTTTCACAAAAAGATATCCCGGTGTTGTATAAAATGTTCGATTTTGAATTTGATGCCGTCGTCGTTAAAGGGGCGCAGCAATACATTTGCCTCGATCGCCTGGAGGAACAATCGATGCAGTTACCGCTTACGCTCAACGGAAAAGACCAAAAACAGCTCGCCGAAATTCAGAAATGGGCACCTTCCTCGGAGAGCGGCCAACGAAGCGATCTGCCTTTCGAACCATCACCGAGACTGTGGCGAGAGGTAGAAGTATCAACCACGCTCTGCTTGTATGAATCCTGTCGTCATTACAACGAATGTGCGTTTATCCGCGACCGTAAACGGATACCGCGGGCACATATAATTATAACAAACCATAGTCTATTAATGAGCGATCTTGTCCTTCGCACTCAGAGCGAGGGATATGCATCGATATTGCCTGAATATTCGCGGCTCATAATTGATGAAGCACACAAATTCGAAAACGCAGTAACGGAAGCACTCTCGGTTACGGTCAACCCGATTGCAACCCGTAATCTGTTATCCCGTCTGCATAATCCCGACGCGGATGACGGTTTTCTCGCTAAGTTGCGAAGTTACCAGAAACACCTTCCGACCGGACAGGGAGAAAAGACGGCATTCACACGCGCCATTGCAAAAAGTGAACAGACTGTTTCGTCCTCAATCCAAAGTATGCACTATTTCTTCGAGCGTATACTCCCAATAGCCCGAAATATTGTCAAACCGCATCACGCCTACACGGTGAAAAAGTCATACACCAATGAATGGCTGCAAACAAGTGCGATGGCAGATATACGGGATAATGAACTCGAGAATTTTACATCACTTCTGGATAAACTCGGAACCGAACTCTACAACTTTCAGCTACGCTTTGCAAAGTTAGAAGAAAGCGAAGAGTTGCTACGAATTAAAAAAGAGATGCAGTATTACCGCGAACAGATCAACCAGTTGAACAAGGCCCTTGAAATACTGTTTAACGAGGATGATGACGACATACGCTGGCTTGAGGTTCCGCCGACGGGAGATTTGATAAGTTTCCGGAGTGCCCCGCTGACCGTGGATGATTTTCTCGGCCCGATTGTATATGAACAAATGAAAACTATATTATTTACGAGTGCGACACTTGCACCCGGCAGGAAATATGATTTCTTTGCAAGTTCAATCGGACTTGACGCATTCGAACAACACCGCCTGGCTCCAACCTTATTAGAATCGCCGTTTCCCTATGAGACAAATTCGCTGTTGCTGGTACCTACCAATATCCCCGATCCGACAGCAGTGTCGTTTCAAAATTCGGTTAATAAGATAATTCCGGATGCTGTCGCCGCGTCACGGGGGCGGGCGTTGATACTTTTCACAGCTCACGGCATGCTGCGAACAACATTCGAGGAAACCCGCGATCAAATAGAAGAAATGGGATATGAGTGCATATCGCAGAGCGAATCTTCCCGGGCAATAGCCCTTGAACGTTTCCGGGATGAAACCCATTCAGTTTTATTCGGCACGGCATCGTTCTGGGATGGCATAGACGTCGTCGGCGAAAGTTTGAGTCTTGTTATCATCGTACGGTTACCGTTCAGCGTTCCGAATGATCCTATCGTTGAAGCGCGTTCAAATCGTCTTGCCGAAGAGGGGAAAAATCCCTTTATGGAATTTCAACTTCCGGTCGCGGCCATGCGTTTGCAGCAGGGATTCGGTAGATTAATACGTACTCATACGGACCGCGGTGTTGTACTCTGCCTCGACAAACGATTGATCACGAAACAATACGGAAATTATATCCGCGAATCACTCCCCCCGTGTAAATTTACTCAATTGAATATCGAAAATTGTATAAACGTAATTGAAAAGTTTTTAGCTTGATTTTTTTATCTATTATCTGTATGGTAACAAGTTAAATTTCCAAATCTACAAACCATTCTGTATGAGGCAAGTCAATGGCAAGTCCACAAGTAATAATAATCCCGGAAATAAGGGATTTGTTGGAACGAGAAAATTGGGATGATTTGCGAGACATATTAAGTGAAATTCACGCGGCAGATATCGCCGATATAATCCAAACGCTTGAGGATAAAACAGAAAAAGTACAGGTATTTAAAATTCTTGATGATGAAAAAACCGTTAAAGTCTTTGAACACATTGAGGGAGACGACCGCTCGGTAATCCTTCCGCTTCTCCCTAAGCGTGAACAGAAGAACATACTGAACGAGATGTCACCCGATGAGCGTGCCGACTTCTTTGATGAAATATCCACCGAAGAGTTAGAACAATATACCGGCTTGCTCAACAAGGAGGCAAAAGAAGAAACGCGGCTGCTCGCTTCCTATCCGCCCGATTCTGCCGGCGGCATCATGACAACGGATTTCGTGACGCTCTCCGAAGACATGACAGTCGCATAAGCATTGAAACGAATACGTGAAGATGCACCGGATGCGGAGCAAATTTACTCATTGTATGTCGTTAACAGACAGGGTCGGCTCGTTGGTATCATCACCTTAAAAGATATTATACTTGCAAACCCGAACCGTAAAATTGGCAGAATGATGGACCACAAAGTAATGTCGGTTAATGCAGAAAGCGACCAGGAAGAAGTAGCGAGCTTATTTAAAAAATACGACCTCCATGCTTTGCCGGTAATCGATCAATACGGAACATTGATCGGTATTATTACTTTCGACGATATTATCGACGTTATAGGTGAAGAGGATACCGAGGATATGTACCGGTTCGGCGGCGTTAAAGAAACAGAGTTCACCTATTTTCAAACCAGTTCAACGAAGTGGGCGCGGCAGCGTATTACCTGGCTGCTTCTTCTGGTTGTCACGGGATTTATATCGGGGTTTATACTCGAACGATACGAAGAAGCACTGACAACCGTTGTGATGCTCGCGTTTTTCATCCCGGTTTTGATGGACTCCGGAGGCAACGCAGGTACGCAGGCGGCAACCGTTATCGTACGCGGGCTTGCTACCGGTGAGATAGTGATGGCGCAGGCACTAAAAGTACTTCGAAAAGAGATTATGATCGCATTAATGGTCGGTGTTGCACTCGCTATACTCACCGCTTTACGTGCCGTAATTATGCACAGTGATTACGCGCGCTTGCAGTAACCGTAGCAATTGCAATGCTTGCCACTGTTACGGTCGCAAAGATTGCTGGTGCCATGCTGCCGATTTTATTTAAAAAACTCGGCTTTGACCCTGCCATTATGTCGGGGCCATTTATTACAACTATTGTAGATATATTTGCACTGATTTTATATTTTGAACTGGCGAGGT
>SKXH01000106.1 GCA_007128495.1 Bacteroidota bacterium | reverse complement strand
CATTCTCTCCCCTCTCCAGATTGACCAGCCCTACAAACGCGCCGGTCGGATACACCGTAACCTGCCGATCATTAATATACGCTCCGGCTTCCGGGTGTGTACTTGCTGCTATACGATGACGGGGGAGGTCGACTGTCAATGTATCACGTTCCGGTATAACGACATTAAGATACAGTGAATCAACTTTCGTATCCTCCGCACCGGCAGCAAAGAGTGCTCCACTGAACGCGGTTATTAATACCACCAACACTAAAATTATTACTTTCATACAATCATCCTTATACTTCGAAATACGCTATCGTTCCACCTAAACTTCCTATTACAAGATTATTACTCTCTGCTGCAGGAGGGGAAAAAATATATTCATATCCAAGACTATGTTTAAACGACCTTTTCTTATTTTGCAGATCAACACCCCATACGGTGCCGCGAATTGTTCCAAAATACATTACTGTATCGACACGTACCGGGAATGAATCGAATACCGGTGCATCAAGTTCATACTCAAAAGATAATTCTCCGGTGTCGATATCAAATCCGACTACGTGGCCGGTTATGCTGCAAAAATACACTTTGTTATTAAAGAATATTGCCGACGAATAACTCGGTTGACACGTTTCGATGATCGGACTTCGATAATCGTATTCTACACCGGCCGGCGGGAACTGCCACACAACGTTTCCGGTTTCTGCATCCAGACAATGCGTGCGGTAATCGTGTGAGACGAAGAACACCCGTCCGTCGTATACTTCCGGATTCGATGTAGCCGGTGCAAAGTGAGGAACATTAATGTATTTTTTCCATCGTTGTTTACCGGTTGTTCCATCAAGACAGTAGAAATAACCATCCCATGAACCGAAGTAAAGATTTTCTCCATCCCATGCCGGCGTCGCTTTAATAAGATTGCCTGCTTTAAATGTCCACACAACTCCACCGTCTTCCACATTAATTGCATACAACACCCCCTCTCCGGTACCCACAATATACATATCACCGGTAAACATACCGGTTGCAATCACCGAGCCCCGGACCGGGATACGCCACAACACTTCGCCCGGGAGTGCATCGACGCAATGCACGTGTTCATCCATAGTACCGAAAAATATTTTATCATTATGGATACAAGGACTGGATAGTAATTCATACTCACCGGTTTTCCTTACCCAGTGAAAATCTCCCGATAATCTGTCGATCCCGTAAAGGTTACCGTTATTGCATCCTGCAATAACAATTTTATCATAAAATGCAGGCCTGCACTGTATACCGGCCTCAAGTTTTTTCATCCAGCGAACTTTTCCGTTCACAGCGGGTATTTGAGCTTTACCCCATGCCCGTCTCTGCTCATCTGCACCGGGATGGGGAGAGCTGAGCATAATCTCATAATCCCCTCCGCCGTACTTCCCGGCATCAAAAAGTATCTCATCATTTTCCAAACTATGCGGGATGGTAACCCCGGATAACTGCAATGATAATGCATTATCCTGCATAAAGGAAGGAATCTGGATATACAGTTTTTTATTTCTACGCTCAGCCGTTCCAAGATCAGTATTGTTAAGGGAAGGAGTTTCACGGAGATCTTTATCATAGTCGATGGTTTGAATGAACTCAGTCAGATCATCCACGGGATTTCTTGTATAAAGGTGGAGTCCCCTTTTATCGGCCCGGAAAATTGCATAGCCCCGCTCCGGGGGATGTGTCGCACCTGAGGTCACGATCCACGTACCGTTAACGTTATATTGCCGTAATGTATGCACATGGCCTGCCATAATAACGGGGATATTATACCGGGAAACCAGATCAAACAACGCTTTCTCCGAACCGATAAAGTTACGATCCGTACCCGGAGGATGGTGAAAGCCGATAACGGCAGGATGTTTCTTTTGTTTCTTAAGATGTCCTTCAAGCCACGCTAATTCGGAAGGATCAAGGTAGCCGTATTGTTCGAGCAACACCGACGAATCTATCAAATATACATTGAGCAGCGGATGTTCAATCGACCACCGGGTTGCTCCGAATTGTTCGACGAAAGCACGCCGGCCGCTTCTGCTCCAGCGTGAATCGTGGTTTCCCATAACATTATAATACGGGAATTCTCCCTCTTCCATCACCCGGTAATTTCGCTTCAACTCCTCTTCCCATCCGTGTTCGGTTATGTCGCCGGTTATAGCAAGGAATTCAGCTTGAGGAAATTCGGCTGCGATATCGTTCAGCACATATCTGAGATGTTCTGAAGATTGTTCATTCTCGCCGATATGGGTATCGGTCAAATGCACAAACCATAATTCATCGGTTCCTGCTTTACCGATCGCAGGGACGGCAAAAACAATATAGGCGCCACCTGCGAGAGATTTCTTTATAAATGATCGGCGGGTAACCATCTCATTGATTAATTATTATTTATCTGTTTTCAAGTAGTTGTTTTAATTTTCTACTTGATTGATAGAACTCATCAAGATCCATTTCATGCAGAAATACCAAACCCCGTGTCGCCCGTATAAGCGCGCTCGGGTTTTCATAAAACCATTCACGGCCCAGGCAGATTTTTAATTTCTGATATTGATCGACCTGTATTTTTTGAGCCAGTTCGGAAAAGGGACCGTCATGATCGTAACTCGGGAACGATGCATCCTTTTGCGAGAGAAACGTATTCATAAATGCGTTCTGCATCACTGCAAACATATTGAGTGAAACGGGAACATAGACATTCGCTTCGCTCGGATGGAATCGATACCACACGTTCCGGTAGCCCCAGATTTTTAGATCCGTTCTTCCGGTCTTCTTTTGATATTGTTCGATCGCCGCATTCGTCGCCTGTAACACCTTATAGTGTGTATCAGGACCGCTCCCCTCCGGATCGAATGCCACACTCACGACATCGGGTTTTACTTTTTCGAGGGTTTTCAGGATCGGCTGCACGTCGCGTTCAATCGTCGGTTCTTCTGTAAATATATCGCCGGTATAAAAACCGAGCCGCAAATGCATGACATTGGAACAATTCCAGCCGAAGTATCCCCACACACACTCCGCCTCATACTCACGCGCCATGCCCTTTAATTGTTGAATATCCTCAGGATCCTTTTTACCCGGATACTGCGTTCGAAAATAATGCGACAATTGAGCGACACGTTTTTTTATGCTTTGCGTATCGGTTTCATTATATACGGTTATAAGATCACGAATCGTACGGCGGGCTATCCCCTCATTTCGCATATCGTCACTATCTGACGCCACGCCATCGAGGAACTGCCATACATCGCGATTTCGTCCGATCTCATTATCGGGTTTGAAATATCCCTCCACCTTTAAAGTTTCATACTCCTCGGTATTCATGAATTCCTCAACACACCGCATCTGGTTGAGCATAAATTGATTTGTAACCGCAGTAAACCCGCTGGTAAAACATGCAAAATAATGCGTGTTGCTTGCATCACGAACGTGACGGACTATATACGGCAAATAACCCAGCATCAAATCATCATGATGCGGTTCGGTATGGAAAAACCGTGTTGACAGGCGCGCTTTCGAACCACGCTCAATACGATTGATAAGCTCGCCGGTGACTTTTTGTGCAAGCTCGGAATACGGTTCCGGACGCTTCTTTAATATCTCCGATGCGAACCGGTCTTGCTTAAAATCTTCTTCGGTAAGATCAAGGATCCGTTTGCGTTTCGCAACCGAGAGATCGATGATATACTTTTCCACATCCTGATCGGTAACCTCTTCACTGTGCTGTAAAATATGGTAGCGGCGTTCGGTAAGGTTTTTTGCCGCTCCCTGTGTAATATAAAAACGGGCATTCGGCAATTCCTGCAATGCCGTTGCCGGATACAATACATGTTTTTCGCTTTCAATTGCAAGCCGGACGATCTCCGCTTTGGCTTCACCGGCGGCAATGATCAATGCAGTACACTCCGGATTATAGGTCATAGTCTGAAGACCGATCGTGATAACCAGACGGTTACGGGATATTTCTATACCGCCAAGATCGCCTGCGGCTGCTGCCTGGGTTTCGT
>SKXH01000066.1 GCA_007128495.1 Bacteroidota bacterium | reverse complement strand
GCGGGATGATCCCTTTTTCCTCGCGAAGCTGCAAACCTTCGAGCACCTGTTCGAATTTTGTTCCGACTTGTGATAACCGTGATATATAATTACGCGCGCTTTTTTCGTGTACAAGCATATGGCTTGTTGCCATAAAATTCGGAAAGTTGTTTTGTACACCGAAAAGCTGATTAACCGGATAATTGTGATACATGAACCGCTGCCCCTCTACGGTATTTTCAAGAAACCATTCGAGGATGTCGTAGGAGAGCGCTGTTTGTCCTTCGAGACGATCGCGGTTATATTTTCGAAGTGTCTGCAGGTCGCGTTCCGCTTTTGCGGCAAGTTTTTCCGTTCGGGCAGGCGATGCATCGGTAAGTTTCCCGGAATGAAAATCCAACCGCGTATTATCGATGATGCCGAGCTGTGTGAGAAGCTCGGGATCGTCGAGCAGAAACTCGATAAACACCCGTTCGTAAAAGTGATTGATGCTGAGCGGTTTACCCCAGACGAGTTTATAAATCCACCATCCGCCGACGATGAATACAGCAAGCAAACCGTAAAGAATATATTTTTTCATGATTGTTTTCCATTATAGTTAATAATAAGGATGAGTGATCGTCTGTTACTGTATCTCTGTTATGATCAGTGTTACGTCGTCTCTAAGTTCGGTTCCGGAAAATGATTTTACCTCTGAGACGATCCGGTTGTGAAGTTCCGAAACATCGATCGATGTACCTTCTTTGAGAATTTCCATTAGCCGTTCATCGCCGAATTCATCCCGATTCTGATTCATTGCTTCGGTAATACCGTCGGTATAAAAAACGATCCGGTCTTTGCTTTCTATCGATTCGGTTTTCCGGCTATAATTGAAGTTGTTCATCATACCGAGTGCGGGTCCGGCTTTCTCCAGCGTGCGGAGTGTTCCGTTGGAACGAACGATAACCGGACGATTGTGCCCTGCGTTGGAATAATTGAATTTCATCGATGCCGTATCGATTATACCGATGCAGAATGTTATAAACTTCCCTTTTGGAATATTTCCGCTCAGGGTGCCGTTTACTTTATTGCATAGCTCCTCTGGCGGCATTTCATCCGAAGCGTATGCCCTCACCAATGCCTGCAAATTAGACATGAGCAATGCGGCCGGCATTCCTTTTCCGACAACGTCCGCAATGCAGATCGCTGCTCTGGTATCGTTCAGTTTAATTATATCGTAGTAATCGCCGGCGACGGTACGTGCCGGATGCCAGGAAGCCGCAATGGTGCATTTTTGTATGTCGGGGATTGACTGCGGCAGCAGCGCTTTCTGTATTTCACTCGCGTGTGAATAATCGACCTCCCGTTCCTGTACCTGCAATTCCTGGATCGCAAGGCTGAACTCTTCGGCAGCACGCTTGATGAAATGTAAATCATCATCGTCGAACGGAAAATCCGATAGTTTTCTGCCTATCCAGATTATCGATGTGGTTTTATTTTTTATTCTAACCGGTGCCGCTATTTCCGATCGGAGTCTTTTCAGATCTGTTGAAAGTAAATCCGATATAAACAGATTTATTACGGAGACGGGATGTTGAATTTTTATCAGCTTGTCATGATCATCGGATGTCGTTCTTATTTTTGAAAAATCGTCGGGTAATCCGATTTTCGCCGAGACCGGCATTGACGATGTTTCATTCGACAGGTGCATAATAAATATCGTTCGGTTTTGCAATGCCGTTTGCATATGTTCAACGAAAACATTTTCGATAGTCTGCACAGTTGTATGTTTATTAATTATATTGCGCAGCTGTTCAAGCGAAGTATCATAATCAGTTTTCTTTTTATGGAAACGACGGTCGATAATTCGCTGAAGATAATTTCGAAATGGAATAAACGCGATCGCAATTGCTATTGTCGAAGTCACGGTAATCCAGTATGTTTGAATATTCAGCAGTGTTACAATATAGCCGCCGATCCAGACTACAAGTATAAGATAAACTGCAATAATAGCGATAGACATGAGTGTGTAGATGACCGTTTTTTTAATAATTATATCGATGTCCATTAACCGGTATTTAATAGTCGCTATAACGATCGTCACCGGTATAAGCGCATAGACACCGATGCGGAGAAATTCAAAAATATTCTGGATCAGGCGGTTGAATAATACAACATCCATTTCCTCAAGGATATGTGGAATTGATAAAACAAGAGACCCCACTATGGCTGTTCCGATACCCCAGAGCGGCCACCGGATCTGACGCTTCCCTTCGACGGTACCTTCCCGGTACGAGAGAATGAGGTTTATGATAACTAATACGGAGTAAACAATGGTTGATGTTATAAAGATGACAAAAAATAATAAAACGGGTACCCCGAGTGCTATGATGGTGAAAATATGATTGATTAAAAAGTTGTCGATATCGGGTTTCACAAAGTGAAGGGTAAGAATAATTAAGCCGGTTATCATGATGGAAAAAAAATACAATAAGATAAAACATAGATGAGGTTTATACAGACACATTCGCAGATAGCCGGCATTACCTTTTTGCTTTTTTACACGAGTGATGAATGTTATGAGTATAATGAATGAAATGGTTATTGCGATTCCAAGGGTGGTTATTCCCGATCCCTGCAGCGGTAACGATACGGTAAAATATCTGCCAAGCACATAACCGACGTCATATGAAGTATAGATCTGATAACCTTCTATAAAAGTGGAATACACAAATACGAGTAACGGAATAATTATGAGTATCCCGAATACTGCCGATGGTAATCCGTACAACCAGTTTGTAATAAACGGATACAACCGGATCGATGGACGCTGGATGGGGAAAAGGAGTGTAAAATGAACCAGTAGTGCTATGCTGTAATAGCCCGGAATGACGATACCCGCAAAGATCAATGTAATAAACTTTACCGAAGCGTAAATACCGATGCCGTGTGATAATTCAGGATTAAAAATACTTCCGATGAGCAGCACGACACCTGTC
Source organism: Bacteroidota bacterium (assembly GCA_007128495.1). Classification (GTDB taxonomy): domain Bacteria; phylum Bacteroidota; class Ignavibacteria; order T3Sed10-11; family T3Sed10-11; genus T3Sed10-11. The sequence continues at coordinate 1,084 of SKXH01000066.1, read as the reverse complement.
GTAATACACATAAGATGAAATATGATAACCCGGTTATCTCCCGGTTTTTTATATAACAGGAAAAAACCAAGAGCAAAGAACATGATTGCAACGAAAAAACTGGTGATCAGTTGTATGAGTACCTGATTGTTTTTCAATACCGGTTCTAAAACCGATGATACAATGAGCGATTCATCATTCCGATTTAATTCAATTGTTAATGTATCGCCCGGGGCAATGTCATTGTTGAGTGCGCGTAATTCATCGAGTTCAAATGCCGGAATCCCGTTGATGGTAATAATTTGATCTCCGGCTTTAATTCCCGCCCGGTCGGCAGGTGATTCGGGCTGTACCCTTCCTATCGTCGAGGGGTCGGTGAACTCGAACGACATGGTATCGTTTTCTTCGACATATTCTCCCACACCGACGTCGAAAAATATCCCTATCCAACCGGACGAATGCCATACAGCCAACCGTGAAAAAGTGATCAGGAGGACAACGATCATCAATGCGAGTGTTGCGTGAAATATAAGTTTATTTGTATTTTGCAGCATATCGTTTTTCGGTAATCCGGGGAGTAGCCGGAGCGGGAATTCATTTCAGAAAAAAGAGTTTTAAAATACGATTAATTATTTTAAGAACCTAACAAAATACGCAGAATTCCGGGAGAATAGCAACAGGGTGGAATTATTTGAGGGTGAAACAAACCGGCTGCGATCCCGTATACTATAAATTAGGATTCTGCTCTATGCATTCGATAGGATAATAATAAATGCTCAATTCCAACAATTAACTGGAGGACAGATTATGACTCAACGAAATAGCTCAATTCCCCTGCTGTTTGCGACACTAGTCTTATTGATCGTCGCAGCACCGGTGTTGATGAGTGACGATCAGCAGCTTCCGTACCTCGATCAACTCCCGCCGCTCATCGACCGGGAGATATTCTTCGACGATCCGGAGATAGCGAGCGGCCAGCTTTCACCGAACGGTGAATTTATCACCTTCCGGCGTCAACTCGACGGCGTTATGAATATCTGGATAAAAGGCATCGATGAACCGTTTGAAGATGCGCGACCTGTCACTGCGGAGAAGGAGCGGCCGG
>SKXH01000292.1 GCA_007128495.1 Bacteroidota bacterium | reverse complement strand
ATTCTTCCTCTCAACCCGTTATTCTCATGGTTGTCGTTGGTGTGTTTACTATCCATAGCACAGATCCTTTTTGTGTATTAAGTTTTAAAGATAAACCGCGGTGATCTTAATCAATATGATTGTGTGGCAAAATAATTAATCGAGACGGGAAAAGCCGCCTGTAACAGGGTTCGTGTCATCCTTTTGCGGCCTCACCCCCTGTTTCCCCAAAACGAATAATTATGCATACATGCTATTATGCATCCATAGCATACATGCAATGAAAATCCTCCGGAAAGACGATTCCGGGGTGAAATCAATATTCTGGTGATTTTAAAAAATTTAGTAGAGTAAAGATATGCACTGACGGTGAGTTTGTCAACCGAAAATCGTGCAACACCATCGTGATATGAGGCCCTCCGATGTTAAAAACACCGGCGGTTTTTATAAGAAGTGCGCTGACAGGCGCTAACAACTTTTTCAATACAAAGTAACCTCAAAGCTCTTTACATAAAACAGTCGTTCCTTCCATAGCATAGCTCCGCCACGTCAGTCACATGGACAGACACTATGCTTTGCCCCCAATGTCTCATATATATATATAATCGTTACACCTCGGGGGTCTTGCTGAAAATTTTGGAAAAAAATTTGAAAAAAATTTTTCAAGTGTAAAATGGTTTTGTGGCAATGAAAAAACAGCGATACGTCTATGTATTGGCGAAATTATTTTCGCCGTTTGAGTGAAACGCTTAAATCAGTGGATATTCTTGTTATGACACAGGTTTTTGCCATCTTTTTGATGCCTCACCCCCTGTGTGCGGCTGTCCAAAATGTAGTAGGGCGAAATGACATTTCGCCCTACAGGGATCGACGAATACAAGTTGAAATAAAAAGATGTATTTATGTCCGGAGCAATATTCTTTACTTTTTGTGCAACCCCAATATATACCGGAGGGGGGGGAACACAGGGGGCCGAGGCCGTTAAAGACCTGCACAAACCTTCTCTCTCCCGGCATACAAGAAAACCCCAACCACCGCACCTTCCCCCTTCCCTCACACCATCCCCAGCACCGCGGCCACGGCGTATCCTGCGACCACTGCATAGGCAAAACTCATCAGCGTACCGATGATGATATATTCGGCTTCCATGCGGTGTCCGGGATTACTGACTTCTCCGAAGCGAAATACCGACTTAGCCGTAATAAGAAATCCGATCCCGAGGGGAAAACCCGCAATAATAAACACATAAATCAAAAACCGTTCGAGATATCCTATGATCTTACCGCCGTCGGTGAGGCCGCGGCTGCCGGTATCGCCTTCTTTTTGGTTCGATTCAATCTGCTCTAAATAGGGCTGTACGAGCATGCCGATACAGATACCGCCCACTTTCGTTGTGAGCACGGCGCCCCCGAGAAGGATAAGCGCGGTGCTGTACGCATTGCCGAATTGTTCGTTCCAGAATAAGCGTGCCGGCGAGACCGTATCCGCTACCAGCACCGCAACGAATATCACGACCGCAATATGTATGAACTGATCGCCGAGAAATAATCCCAATTGAGACCGGACGGTATTCAATCGTTTGCCGAGGGCATGTTTGAGCCGGTCAACGATGCCGTGACTCAGGAATATTCCGAGCGGTATGATCCACGCACTCCACACACCGGCGAGCACATACGCAGCAGCCGCTGCGAGTCCGGCATGTTTACTAAGCACCGGGAGTTCATGCTTCCGCTCCGCGTCCGACCGCGTCTGGAAAACGAAATCTCCGGCTATATGCGCAGCGGTCAGCGTGATGAGAAGATAAATGAACGGGTCTTGCGTCATCTGGGTAATTCTTTATCGGGAATCCCCCCGGAAATATCCATCCACCCAAATAAGGTTGTAATTAATATTTACAACCTTATAGGGTAGTAATTGACATTTACAACTTTTTAACGTTCTTTTCAATATACTGCACGGCACATTCGATACTATGCCAGCCGGCCCGCTCGAGGTGTTTATTGACGGCTTGTTGATGTATGCGCGGTTTCCATAGTTTGGCGATCTTCTCCTGTGTTAATCCCTGCAGCCCTCCCATAACGGCTTGCGCCTGTTTACCGGTCCAGCGAATTGCAAGCGTATCGATAAGGTACAGTATAACATTCACCGTCCGCTCCATAGTATCATCGGAGAGCGAAATATACATGCGGTTGTTTTTCTTCATCCGTTCCAGCGCCGATCCCGAACGGCGGAATGCCTCGCCGTCACCGCCGGATATGCTGCCGGACGGAATAAAATCTATCGTACCGACGCCGATAGCGAATCGCGTATCGATCTTTCCTTTTCCCCACCCCGCTTTGAATGCCGCACGCAAGAGCAGTCCGACCCGTACAGCCAGCGACGGATCGGTAACCAACAACTGCCAGCTATCCCCCCGGTATATAACGATGTCCTCCGGTACTGCATTGCCGGATGCTTTCTGTGCCGACAGAGCGGAGCGCTTCAATACCGATAAAAGTTTTTTCCGCTCATCCGGCGGAAGTTTTGACGACCCGACAACATCTCCGGTAATGACGGCATATTGTTTGGTTTTTGATAGTTTCAATGGGAACGTTCGGGCTTTGTTATATTCCTTTTGATTCGAAACGACACTTAACCGTAATGCGATTTATACCATTCTACAAACTTCGCCACGCCCTCTTCGATCGGGGTATCCGGTTTGAAGTCTACCGCATCCATCAGACCGTTCACTTCGGCATAGGTTGCCGGAACGTCGCCCGGCTGCATAGGGAGCAGGTTCAATTCCGCTTTTTTACCGAGAGCGTTTTCGATAGTCTGAATAAAGGTCATCAATTTTACCGGACTGTTATTGCCGATATTATAAATCTTATACGGGGCGTAACTTGTTTCGGGATCCGGATCGTCGCTACTCCACGCCGGATCGGGCTGCGGCGGTTTCGGAATGAGTCGCTCGACGCCGCCGATTATATCGTCGATATAGGTAAAGTCGCGCTGCATGTTACCGTTATTATACACGTCGATCGGTCTCCCTCCGGATATCGCCTTGATAAATAGAAAGAGCGCCATATCGGGTCTGCCCCACGGACCGTAGACGGTGAAAAACCGTAACCCGGTTGCGGGTATTTCATAAAGACTCGAGTAGGTGTGCGCCATCAACTCGTTCGCTTTTTTCGTTGCTGCGTAAAGCGAAACGGGATGATCGACGTTATGCTTCGTTGAGAACGGCATTTTTGTATTGGCACCGTACACCGAGCTCGACGATGCATAGATCAAATGCTGAACCGGAAAATGTCTGCATCCTTCAAGAATATTTAAAAAGCCGGTAATATTGCTGTTGATATACGCGTGCGGATTGACGAGAGAGTAACGGACACCGGCCTGTGCCGCGAGGTGAACAACGTAATCGAATTTTTCCTTCCTGAATAACGATGCAATGCCGTCTTTATCCTCAAGATCCATTTTCACAAACCGGTACCGGTCGTACTTTTCGCTGTCAACAAGCTTACCGTTTTCAATCTTATCACGCGGTATACCGGTCTCCTGCAAGCGCCCGTATTTTAAATTGACATCATAATAATCGTTGATGTTATCGAGTCCGACAATGTCGTAGTCTTGCTGTACCAGCTTCTGTACAAGATGAAAACCGATAAAACCGGCGGTGCCGGTTATGAGGATCTTTGAGGGCATTTGCATCAATCCGGTTTTGTAAAACGTTGAGATATAGTACTTAAAAATTCTTCTAATGAGTTCAATTCAGTTTTCAATATATCTGTCGAGCCGAAGATATAGGCAAAGATAATCCCGGGTTTTGCCTTTACTGTAAGTTACGGGTAAGTATGTCGGCGATCCGTTCTGCCGCCTTGCCGTCCCATAATTCGGGAATACTGCCGGTTTTCTTATTTCCGTTCAGTACCTCTACCGCGGCTTTTGTAACTTTATCGAGATCGGTGCCGATCAATTGGTTCGTGCCGACATCGACCGTGACCGGCCGTTCGGTATTATCGCGCACCGTAATGCACTGGACGCCGAGATACGTGCTTTCTTCCTGAATACCGCCGCTGTCGGT
>SKXH01000002.1 GCA_007128495.1 Bacteroidota bacterium | reverse complement strand
GGCCTGGTCGATATTTACAACGTTTAACGAGGCAAGCTCTTCGGATATTTTTCGTAAAGCATCTTTGCCGTACTCGCTTGCAATGTAACGGACGAGAGAGAAACCGGCGTTGTACGCCGATTCATTACCGAGACTTGTCTTACCGAAAACCGACATCTCATTCCACGAAAGCATACTATCGTCAAGTGCATACATGCGTAGGATCATATCGCGATGCGAATCCCATGTATCGTATTCAAGGCCGGGATGCATAAACTGCGCCGTTCCCTCGGCGAACCAGCTCGGTACAACGAACCCCGATACCGGATATGATACGAGAATATTCGGGAATCCATACAACACATCCGGACGCCGTTCATCCTCATATCCCATCCATTGAATATAAAAAGCCGGTACCCGTTTACCGAACTTCATCGATGCCTGTATCTGTACTATGTGCGTAAACTCATGCGCAATTACATTGCGCAGCCAGTTGCTCGTTCCACGCATATCGAAATCGAGCGCACTTGCCCATATCTCGATTTTGTTATCATAGAAAAACGCCGCACCGTTTGCAAAGTCGCCATGATCGCGGACGACAAGATGGGTTTTTGCATCCGGTTCGTACCGGTATAATGATGTGACCGGCTGGTATACATCTTCTGCTATTTTTGCCGCCAACCGGCCGGTGCGTTCGGCGCCGTCGTGATAATGTATATAGAAATGCTCGGTCTCAATAGTGTACCAGCCATCTTTTGGGTCTTCCGGAAAACCCCATTGGGTAAACAGGGTTAATGGAAGTAATAACAAAACAGCGAGTATTACAAAGTATAATTTATATATAAATCCCATTCTATCTCACCACCGCGATCTTGATAAATACAACCTTCGAATTGTCGGCATTACGCGCCTCTATTCGTCCGAGGTATACACCGCTTTGAATACCGGAAGCATCCCAGGTCACTTCGTTATCCATTCCGCCGATCCCCGGACCATCAAACGATGTAATTCTTTCGCCGTTCATCTCATAAATCGAAATTGATACATCTGCATTTTCATTCAGGTAATAACGTATATTTGTCGTCCCGTCATAAACCGGATTCGGCCAGTTATACGCGCGGTCTTCGGGTAGGAATTCATCGGTAATAGGTTGACGGTGCAGGGTAATAGTTTGCACGTTCGTTCGCCGGTTATCCAATCGTTCTTCTCCCCACCATATGCGGTTTTCATCCCATTGCCCGGAAAACCGGTATGCATATAAAAGATCGTCCGCCGTTATAAAAGCCAGTGCCATATTTCCCTCAGACTCGAATACAGCAGGTGATCCGACAATGCGCTCACCGACAGCTAACGGCGTGCCTGCTGCTGCGCTCCCGCGTGCATTATGAAAACGTAACAAATCGTTGTTGTTATGAACCGCTACGTCGATCATTTCATTACCATCGAAATCCCCCGCAACCGGATACACATCGATGAGATGACTATCGCCTACTTGATGCGGGAAATAATCCAGTACCGCTCCGCTTTTATTAAATGCATATAACCTCCCGCCCATTGGAGAAATGATATCAATCATCCCATCCTTATCAAGATCGACAGCTATCGGAAAACCAAATGAATCCGATATCTGTCTGTCTATAGAAAACTTCTCTTGATTAATGAATATGACCCCATCTCCGATCCCGACAACAGACGGTATTCCGTTTTCTAAATATGCCGTACTTCTAAAAACGTTTTCATTAAACTGCCGCTCGAACATTTCATCGGTAACAAATAATACTTTAGTAGCACTCGTTGCAGCCCATTCATTCCCGCTAAATATATGGAGATCGATAACTTCACTACCATCGGATAACGAACCGACCGTCGTAACTACCGAACCAACGAGCGATTTAATTTCACCGTCACCGGTACCGACTAAACATACTCCGTCGCTTAACAATGTGGGGCCCGCAGTAATAACCGAGCCGATAGAAAAAGTTTCTGCAGCAACGAATTCATACGGTTCATTATTTTCCGGTGCTGCGATATTCCATTTTGTTACATTCGAATCGCCTGTCCGGGTAAAGAGAACAATGTTGTTGTTTTCTCCATACCAGGCAGGTGTGCTTGTGACCGGTTCATTATGCTCTTCCTGGATGTGAGTCAGGATACCGTTTTTATCGACAACCTGTAATTCCCCGTCATTGACAAACAAGATACCATCCCTGAAAGGGACGGGCGATGTCGAATCGCTGAAAGCATTCAGCCGGTACGGAAATCCTTCAATGAGACTCATTTTATCGGATCCTACACGAACGCTTACCTGCATAACGGGAGCCCGTTCCGAAAAATCATACATAGCAATATTGCTCGGCGCGCCGGTATTGCTCACCGACGGAGGGATCGTATTTGCATCAAAGCGGTTTTCATATATTGGAGCGGGATTTCCTTCATACCAGAAATCGAATTGCGTGCCATCTTCGGAACCCTGTCCGGGTTGCAGGAATTCAAACTCCCGGCCAATGTCCTGCGATCCATCGGCTTCGACAACACGCACACCGCGGTTTTCAATATCAGCGTTGATCCGGTTCTCCCCGATGCGGGCGTCGATGATACGTTCGTCTATGTGCCATATAACTATCCCGCCGTCGTAAAAGATGTTATCTGCTTCAATGTAGGCACCGGGTAAACTCCAGTCATAAACTTCGGCGTCGAGAACAACACCGGTAATATCCCCGATATCGAATGCATTAAATCCGACCCGGTCCCGCTCCACGGTAAATGTAACTTCCTCGCCATTTTGAATGAGCGTTAACGTCTGTCCCGTACCGAACGGATTGCGGTGACGGTTCTCGACAAGATAATATTCGCGTTCATTGATCGGCACGCGCAGGATACTTGCGGGTACACGCAATGCCACTGCAGATAAATCGAAATGATGTTCACCGGGCAGAACGGTTTCCGGTTCAATCCAGCCGAGGTGATATTTTTCCCACGCAGATAATTCCGGCGGAAACAATCCCATAAAACTGAAGATCGCCTGACCATCCATCAAACCGAATCTTCCGATACCTGAGCGTCCGGTATCGGTATTAAACAGATCGGGAAGTCCGAGCCGGCTGCCGTACATAGCGCACACAAGTCCGTTCATACCGAGCTGAAGCAATTCTCTACCGGTTACAAGATCAAGCTCCCGGTTTTGTGTTTCGGGCAGTATCATAGAATTGTTTATACGAAAACCATCCGGCCCGACCTCAACCCCTTCATAATCATCCCCAAAAATTCTTTTCAGCCCTTGCGGACCAAGATACAGCGATGGGATATCGAGCGGAGTCGGATCAAATCCGAATATGCTGGTAAGGTCTACATCACGTCCCACACCGGCATGGAAGATGATAAACGTATCAAACTCATGAAATGGAATATCCGGAGCTTCCAAAGCGGCAAGCTCCCACGACTCCTCGAAGAGATTACCTATCTCGGTAAAGTCATCATCACGCGGACTATACGTACCCATCTGTTCGGGAAGTGTAAACACTTCATCCCAAACTTCATATTCAATCGTTAATTTACCGCCGGATACTTCGTCGTAATACCGGCGAGCAAACTCAAGATGATATTCAAAGTATGCGGCATTATGCGGGGGCGGGTTTAACATGTCCGTATCATCCGAAGACAATTCGAACTGTCCGTCACCGGTAGTTCTCGAATCATCATCCGGCTGGAATTGTATCATGATCGCAAGGGTACGGAGTGTGTCGGGTACATCGGGGCGGGATATATAAGAAACGGAATCACCCCCTGATAATGTCAGGGGGTGATTCATAATCTGACCGAATAATCCAACAACCAGAAAAACGACACCGGCTCCCGCACATAATAAAGGTCGAAAATGCTTCATTTGTTTTTATCTTACCACAATAGCAACAGCGTGAATCGCAACGTATCCGAGAGAGGATGATTTTCTTCTATTGTTGCAATATAACTGAAATCGAAACCATAGATATCGTATCTTATACCGGCGCCGAAGGTTAAGAATTTACGGTTTCCGTGATCTTCATGTTCATGAAAATAACCGGCTCGCAATGCAATAAAGTCGGCATACCAATACTCTAATCCACCGGACATTATAACTTTTTCAAGGCCACCGTCACCCCAGGCAGTAAAGATCGCTTTATAAAATGGGTCCGGTTGCGGAATTTCTTCGGTATCGGGATCACGCTCATAACGACGTACCAGGATCCGACTGAAATCGGCACCAAGCGTCAACTCATTCGTTTCTGTGTCGACCAGTTTTAATCCGAATCCTGCCCGTATGTTTGTCGGGATCGGGTCAGCTTGATCGGCATCGATGTATGTGATCTTTGGACCGAGGTTTTGCAAATTCGCCCCGAGTGTTAAAGGCATATCGAACAAAGATGTTTTATAGAGAACACCGATGTCACCGGCAACCGTTGTTCCGACACCGCTTCCCTCTTCCTGCTCTGTACCTATCGGTGATAACGCACTATGAATAACCCGAAGATTTACACCGAGCCCTAAATTTGAATTTAACTGGGTGGCATATCCTGCGGTAACGGCAAATTCATAACTGCGAAATGTACCGATCGGATCGGGACCTATTGACGATGTCCGGGTATGTTCTCCGAGATTAAGATACGTAATCGCCGCTGATACCGTTCCGTTCAGCGATTCGATATGATTCCTGTAGTTCAGGTAATCATAAAAGAGGTCGGACATACCGAACTCAGGCAGCCAGTTCGTATGTGTAATACTGATTTCCTGCCCCGTCTGAAATGCCAGACCCGCTGGATTCCAATGGATCGCAGCGGCATCATCTGCAATACCGGTTCCGATCTCACCCATACCTGACGCACGGGAATTCGGCGATATCATTAAAAACGGTACGGCAGCTTCACCCTGCGCTTCGACCGGTCCGTTGACCATAAGGCAGGTCAACAGAAGAGCTGCGATAAAGGAATACATTGCTTTCATAGTTCATCCTCCGATGGATCGTGAATAATGCTCCTGCTCAAAGACTATTAAATTAACCCATTTGGATTTGAATTGCAAGAAGCACTATTTAATTGATTATTTTATGATTTTATATTATTTAATTTTCGTCAATTTTTAACGCATAACCGCCAATCTGCCGAGAACTTCACTCGTGTACTCTCCGCCAACAGTACGGGCAATAACTTTATAAAAGTAGACGCCATTGGCGAGGCGATCGCCGTCATCATCATAACCGCTCCAGGGAATTCTGACAAACCGGTCGGTAATACTATATTCTTGTAATTCAGCAATGAGGCGACCCGCAACCGTGTACACTTTTATCTCTACATCGATCGGTACGCTTTGATTATGCTGAAACGTAAACACTGTTTCACGCTGAAACGGATTCGGATAATTATATACATTTTGCACGCTCAACTTTTCGCTGGAAGCAACTTCAAAAAATATCTCGCCGGTCGATGAGTTATTGTACACATCCCACGCACGCAACTCCAAATGATGGGGACCCGGCTCGAGCTCTTCCATCTGGTATTCAATACTACCTTCCTGATAGCTGTCAACAGCCCCGGTATAGTAATCGGTGAGGTCGATGCTCTCGCCGTCATTCAGCCACGCTTCGATCCTGTGCCCGACTCCTCCGCCGGATATATTGATGCCCGATTCATCATACAGATCGACCAACAACAACGGCTGCTCTGATACAAGATCGCCGCTCCGGAAATTCCGGTCACCGAGATACATAGTGATCTCCGGGCCTTCGGTGTCGGGCGTCACCGTTGTGTCGATACCGCCGAGCACTATATCCCTGCTGAATCCCCGGCCGTCGCTGTCATCTTCCCAGAAATAGAGCGCGACCCTGCCTTCCCTCCCCTCATGACTGATGTCTTTCGGCACAACGAAGGTTGACGAGTACTCACCGTTACTTATTGAGCTCTCGCCGCGGAATATAACATTACCTGCTGTCGTGAACGACCATCCACCCCATTCCGGCACGCTGACAACTTTATCCGAATCATAAACGCTTACAAACATCCGGCCGTTAAAATCTTCGTTCATTGAACCATCCGGGTTTTGAATATTCCCGTCAATCGTAACTTTTTGGAGCGCCTTTAATTGCACCGTTTGATTCACCGGTTCATCATTGATCTTCGTAACCGATGCATTGTAAGTGGGAACTTGTAAACGCACGGTCGGGTCGCCCAACAATACGAATTTTATATCGTTTACACCATGTCGTGATTGTTTTGTTGCAAAGAGCGCATCGCCTATTCGCGGATAGGTATCGTCGTTCAACGGATTCAAAAGATTTTGATAATATCGATTATTAAACTGTGCGTTGTCGGAAGACCATACGATGCGGGAGGATGAAAGAAGCGCAATCGCTCCGCCGTTCTCACTGCTTACGAGCAATTCGCCGCCGCTTTGTTCGCTTGGATCATCAAAGCGTGAAAAATCGCAGGTTGCGGCGGTAATAAAAGCAAGCCGGTCGCGGTTATGGAGCTGCGGGATGGTCGTTTCTTTCACAAATATCCATTCATGTGCCCACACACGCGGGTTACCATGACCGGTCCAGTTTATAATAAGCGAGCCCTGATTAAACCGTTGCACAATTTCCCTGTTGACCTCGGGCATTCGCCGTCCGCTGGCAGTATTTTCAATCGGATATTCGATCATGTAAATTTTTTCTTTCTCGAATGCTCCCGGAGTGTAATCGCGTGCAAGCTGTTCCGATTGCCACGTATGGAGATTTCCTTCATCGCCGCCCCGGGTCGTAAGACCATTATCGGCGATGTACGTTACCAGATTTCTCCACGCGCCATGGTCCGAACCGGTTTCATAATTGATGATCTTATCGACCATCACCCGGGCATCATCTTCGTGAATTGCATTCAATCGACCGATGGATAGTGACGGACGTCGTGAACCGGGGAAGAACTGCACGAAGTAGTCGTCGGTGGTATAGGTATTGATCTGACTGAAGGATTCGGTTGTCTGCCACGTCGGAATAAAATTACGCCGGTAGCCGAGATACTCCCGGTAATCATACGAACCTGCCCCGAATAGTAATACATATTCGGGCGTGATTTGCCAGGACTCGTATGTGTGATAAAGGAAATCACGTATTGCTGTCGGATCGACCAAACCTCCGGAAAATTCATTGTATACTTTTTGAACATCGACAACTATAGTTTCCAGATTATTAACCGGAAAGTTTTCACGATGATCACGCAGCCGTTCGGCTTCAGAGATAAATTCGGGGTATGCAATAATTATAAATTCCGCACCTTCGCTGATACCCCGGAGATTTGAATTCTCAACCGGTTCAATTTCTTCAATTACATTGTAACCGTTCGGTGCAACCGCGGTATACCTGCCGGGCGCACCGCTCTGCTCCTCTGTCTGAAATCTTGCGGCGGCTCCGTCTATCTCCGCGTTAATACGGGATACCGATGCGTGATCCGTCACTTCATATGCGATAATTTGTGACGATGTAAATCCTTCGACGTTGAATTCGACGATACCTGTGGTATCGGGAGCAGAAAACAATAAATAGTCATCGTGAGCTTGAAAGCTGCGGGGATAATGGATTTCAAACCACTCAAGAAAACCTTCTGATTGAGCGCCGGCATTGTATTGAAACCGTAAGGCACTCCGGTTATCCGGTAGTGAGCCCGATCGTGTAAATATCGTGGTTGAACTTCGAGCTGCATAATTCCCGATTATCGTACTGAGACTAACCGCCGAAACAGGAATACTCCCGAGTTCCTGTCCCTGATCTTCGATGCTAAATGTTGTGGGACTTGGTGCCCGTGCAGCAACTTGAATACGATACCGGATGGGTGATTGAGGTGTGAACCCATGCAATTGATGGGTAAATGTCGATACATTTCCCGGCGAGAATGACTCTCCCATCCACTCCCGGCCTGAATCGAGTAAATTAATTTTAGGATCACGATACAACAAACTTGAAACAAAGTGATCGGGTTGAATGGGATTTTGTTCACTCAGCGATGATACACTTTGCATCCGTCGTCCGGGTTCGCCGCCGTATGTGATAAAGTATGTGTTCTCACCGGTATAGTAATTAAATTGGTGGAGATACAAACGTTTTTCGGGATCATAATCCCATGTCGTCGTGCCCGTGCCGTAAAAAACAATATAGTCACCGGCATCGAACTGACCGTCATTCTCCCCGCGAACATAAATAGCTAGCTCGACGAGATCCTCGGGTCTGTCAGTGGTTATATCTTCGGGCAGCATCCGGCCGCCGTGACCGTACATTTTAATAGTCCGCGGATCAATTTGATTAACGGGAATTCCTGCCTCTTCAAGTACCGATCCGTTAATACGATACATTCCCTCCTCTTCTACTGATATCCGGAACCATGAACCATCTGCAAGGACGCTGTTTTCGTGTGCTTCGGGAGCTGCACGTAACCCCTCCATCCTTAATCGTGCTTCAGGTGCAGCCAATACCTGACCAATATTGAGTATTGTGTTACGAAGAATTTCGTGTGTATAATTATCGATTGTACCGAATGATCCGCTGTCAAACGACACCCGCACGACGATACGGTTATGCAGTTGCACGGTATTACCGTCTTGCTCAAGCTGTACCGGATGTACATGAAGCGTACCAAGCACAACTCCCCGCACTTCACCGATATCGTGAATATCTACTACCGGTTGATCGATATCTCTTTGTACATCAATACCGGCTGCTGAGAGAAACATCTCGCCGTCTTCATCTTTTTGCAGATCGCCGAGCGGAGGAATGCGAAGACCGCGAACGGTTTGATAATCTTTTTGCAACACTTCGATCATCGGCTCACCGGCAGCAGGCATTGCAATTGTTATCGCACGGTATTTAAGATCGGGATATGCCGGGTCGGTTCGTTCGGGAGACTGTCCGCCGTAGAATGAAATACCGGTATATTCACGATCGTCCAATGACAGTGTATCGTATCGGACATCTTTCATCCGGTATTCGATTGTTATGCCGCGTGAATCGGATTCGAGAATTGTAACATCAGGATAGGCGGGATGATGTTGACCGGACGACTGTGCGTTAGCAGTATTAGATAATACTGCGACACCCGCAGCTATAAAAGCGATCACCCACAGAAAATAAAAAACCGAACGGCGGTGTTCGTGCGAATACCCTTTCCATTCGGTCATTTTCCGACAGAATGCACCTATTGGCAATATATGTTCGTTAAAAGACACAGCAACCTTAACCTTATAAGATACTATCCCAACAATGTAAATTTAAAAAACTTCTAACGAACTGCTGATAGGCACACCCGTAAATAGTTATAAATTAATCTTTAATGTTCTCCAAATATAGGTATTTGAACAGATAAAATCAACACTAACCCGGAGGCCATGTCATACGGCGTCCGCCAAGAATATGCAGGTGTAGGTGCGGCACCGTTTGGCCGCCGTTAATCCCGTAATTAACTACGAGCCGGTAGCCATCGTCGTTTAATTTGTATTTTTCGGCTATTTTTTGGGCAATCAGCACCATCTTGCTCACTAAGGGTGCATCTTCAGGTTTCATGGAGTGGATGGACTCAATATGTTTTCGCGGTACGATCAATGTATGTACCGGCGCCTGCGGATTAATGTCATTGAATGCAACCAGTTCTTCATCTTCGTGCACAATATCGCTTTTCATACGTTTGTTAACTATCTCACAGAATATACAATCGGCCATCGGGAATACCTCCTTATTCGGAATTGTTATGATTCACTTAACAAATCTTTTTTCAATATCCATTACTTTATCAATTCGCTTTTTATGCCGCCCGCCGCTGAACCATGTATTCAGAAAAATACTAACTATTCCCTTCGCAATCTCGATACCGACGCCCCTGCTTCCCAATGTCAGTACATTTGCGTCATTATGTTCACGGCTGTTCCGGGCAGAAAACTCATTATAACAGCATGCGGCCCGTATGCCCGGCACTTTGTTCGCGGCCATACTTGAACCGATACCGGCACCATCGATCATCACACCCCGCCAGGCCTCTCCCCGTGCAACGGAGTATGCAACCGCATATGCAAAGTCAGGATAATCACACGACTCTTCGGAATACGTTCCGACATCCAACACTTCATAACCGAGTTCTTTAATATGCTGACTCAATTCGTTTTTCATAGCAAAGCCGCCGTGGTCAGAACCGATCACAACGATCCCTCCTTTTTCTTTTACGGGTCTGTTCGTAGAATCCGTTTTCTTTTCCGGCGGTTTACCGGTTGAAAGCTCAATGCGCAAAAGCACAGCACGGTCGCGGGCTGCCGGTGTTACGATATCCCCTTTATCAACATACAGAACTCTGCATCCTTTTTGATGCGCATCATTAATGGTTTGTTCAGTGATCAGTTTTTTAGCCATAGGATATCTATTATTGTTCACCCCATTGGAGAACTTCAAGCCGGACGCGTGCAGTGCCGGATTCAATCATACCTACCTTTTGTGCAGCGCCGAGTGACAGATCGATAATGCGCCCTTCAACAAACGGCCCCCGGTCATTAATTCGAACGACAGTAATTTTACCGTTCGACAGGTTGTGAACGCGAACAACCGTACCAAACGGAAATGTTTTATGCGCGGCGGTCATCGCATACATATCGTAAGTCTCACCGTTGGCTGTTTTTCGTCCGTGAAAATCGTGCGCATAATATGAAGCCACTCCTTCTATCGTTAAAACTGCATCCCTCCCGGTATATCCTGCCGGCTCGCGTCTGTCAGAGGGATGTTCATTGCCGGTAAACCGTGGACTCGCAGTACAGCCGTATAGCAATGCTGCTATTAAAATAAGAAAAACAGAATTATAAACCCAACGCTTCATAGTCGATCCCATCGATTTTACAAAAGGTCGTCTATATGTTTACGCCGTATATAATCGACTACTTCTTTTACATCTTGTGATTCACCTCGTTTACATACAAGGATCGCATCATCGGTCTCCACGATAATTAAATCATCAACACCATGCGTGGCAATAACACGGCTATTTGCCAGAAGCAAATTGTTATTACTGTTCCGTGCAATGACGCGACCGTGTGACGCATTGCCGTGTTTATCCTTACTGCTTACACGATATACTTCATCCCACGAACCGACGTCGCTCCAGCCGAAGTCGCCGCATAATACATAGACATTTTCGGCCTTCTCCATCACACCGTAGTCAATCGAGATACCCCTGATCATACGGTACACCTGATTCAATGTGCTATAGTATTTATCGTCTCCGATGGTACCCGTAATGTTTTGTAATCCATCGTATAACTCCGGAAGAAGATTACGTATTTCTCCCATAATAGTCTCGACCTTCCAGATAAACATGCCGCTGTTCCAGAGAAAATCGCCGCTTTCGAGAAATCGTTCTGCAGTTGAGAGATTCGGTTTCTCGGCAAACGTTTTTACCCGGAACGCACCTTTATCTACATATGGATTCTTTTTCGGATTCTCCTCGATATACTGAATATAACCATATCCGGTTTCAGGACGTGTCGGTTTAATACCAATAGTAACGAGCTGTCCGGTGTCATTTGCAACCTCTATTGCGTTTTTCATTATCCGCACAAACTCGTCAACATTCTGAATAATGTGATCGGCCGGAACAATGACCATCGTGGCATCAGGATCACGATGCTTGATATGAAGCGCCGCAAGGCCGATACAAGGAGCGGTATTTCTGCCGATCGGCTCAGTAATTATATTCTCTTCAGGAAGTTCGGCCAATTGTTCATTTATCGCCTGTTGCTGCACTTCATTGGTAACGACATAAATATTTTCCGTATCGATAATTTTGCGGAGCCGGTTGAAGGTCATCTCAATTAACGACTCATTGCCGAAAATGGAAAGAAACTGTTTCGGTTTTCGTTCTCTGCTCAATGGCCAGAACCGTGCGCCGATCCCCCCTGCCATAATCACTCCGTATGTTTTACCCATATTATTTTCCTCGCCCCAAGTAATGTTTCAATAATGATACGTTCTGAATGGAAGGATAAGAACCAATTAATTAGTCATCATTATGCGGCAGCAGTTTCTTTCGTGCGCTGTGCAACTTTCAATCTGTTATTAGCGCGTTCAAGCGATCGTTTGGCGCGTGCCATATTAGTATCGGATGCTCTGCTTTTAATTCGCTCAAGCGCTCTATTTCGCGATTCTTGTGCCCGGTCAACATCTATTTCATCGGCCCGTTCCGCTGCATCGAGCAGCGCACGCACGCGATTATCACGCACTTCCACAAATCCACCGCTGGTTGCAAAATATTCGATGTTTCCATCTTCATCGGTAAACTTCACTTCACCGACGACGAGTGAACTGAGTAACGGCGCATGATTTACCAACACCTGAAATGTACCAAGCTCACCCGGCGCGGAAAAACTGCGCACCCGGCCTTTGTATACAACCCGGTCGGGTGCGACAATATCAAGTTTGAATGTCTTATCATTCATTATGCTGCCTGCATCTTTTTGGCTTTTTCGACTGCTTCATCGATCGTGCCGACCATCAGAAAGGCGCCTTCGGGAATGTCATCTACTTCGCCTTCGATAATCGACTTAAAGCCGGTAATCGTATCTTCAAGTTTTACATATCGTCCTTCATAGCCGGTGAACTGTTCCGCAACGAAGAACGGCTGCGATAGGAACCGCTGTATTTTTCGGGCCCGTGCAACGGTGAGCTTATCCTCATCCGACAGCTCATCAATACCGAGAATGTTAATGATATCCTGCAGGTCCTTATATGTCTGTAATATCTCTTTGACCCTGTTTGCTACATAAAAGTGTTCTTGACCGAGGATACCCGGCTCCATAATACGCGACGTGGAATCGAGCGGATCTACCGCCGGATATATACCAAGTTCCGCTATCTGCCGGCTCAACACAGTCGTTGCATCAAGATGCGAAAATGTCGTAGCAGGAGCGGGGTCGGTCAAGTCGTCGGCAGGAACATAGATCGCCTGCACCGATGTGATCGAACCTTTCTTTGTGGATGTAATTCGTTCCTGCAATGCACCCATTTCGGTACCGAGCGTCGGCTGATACCCTACGGCAGATGGCATACGCCCGAGCAATGCCGAAACTTCCGCTCCTGCCTGCACGAACCTGAAGATATTATCAATAAATAGGAGAACGTCTTTCCCCTCATCATCCCGGAAATATTCTGCCATCGTTAAAGCAGTCAGACCGACCCGCAAACGTGCACCCGGCGGCTCGTTCATCTGTCCGAATACAAGCGACGTTTTATCAAGCACACCCGACTCACTCATTTCGAGCCAGAGATCGTTTCCTTCACGAGTACGCTCACCCACGCCTCCAAACACCGAGTAACCACCGTGGTGAATTGCAATATTGTGAATTAATTCCAGAATCAAAACTGTTTTTCCAACACCGGCACCACCGAACAGACCTGTCTTACCGCCTCGTGAATAGGGCTCGATAAGATCGAGTACTTTAATGCCTGTTTCAAACATCTCTTTTTTCGGACTTAAATCCTGAAACTCAGGTGCGGGGCGGTGAATCGGATAGCGTTTCTCGGTTTTCGGCGGCTCTAATCCGTCAATGGTTCTGCCCGTAACATCGAGCAATCGACCGAGTACTTCTGGTCCGACCGGGACTTCAATAGGAGATCCGGTATCGATAACTTCCATCCCGCGAACGAGACCGTCCGTTGCATCCATAGCAACAGCCCTGACCCTGTTTTCGCCGAGATGCTGCTGCACCTCGCATACAAGATCTTCTTCTTCGCCTTCTATACTTTTTCTGGGGATGTTCAATGAATTTAATATATATGGAAGTTGCCCTTCAGAGAATTCGACGTCCACCACAGGACCAATCACCTGAATAATTTTACCTTTATTCATCAGGTTCCTTTCTATTTAGCTTCAGTGTTGACACAGGTATTAAACGGTTGTTTTACTTAGACTTGTATAAAACATAGTAAATATATTGAAAAGTACAGTGAAATGCAAAAATTGAAGAGTATCATGGTATAGTCTGTCAGTCACCCCGTTCATGTTACCGTGAGGCATATAAACTTAGTATTTTGGATTATGATGATTACTGGATGACTATCATTGATCTAAGAAACAAAACTGCACATATCTATAATCTCGAAATGGCAGAAGAAATATATACGCAGTTACCAGACGTACTTGAGAGGTTTAAAAATCTTGCCGGGCATATCAAGAGTAGAATTGGTGAATGAAACGATAATTATAACGCAAGATTATGATCAATGAGCCACTCTTCCGACCATTGTAATATCTGATCCATCATCGGTACCGCCGGGTACACGCCGCCGAACCCGAAATGACGAACAACCAACACCTGTAACGGTGAAACCTCCAATTCGAAGAGAGCTTCATAATCGATATCAACCATCAAACGATCGGCGAGTTCTTTTACCGTATCATTTATAATTTCACGCTGTTTTCTTGTCAG
>SKXH01000223.1 GCA_007128495.1 Bacteroidota bacterium | reverse complement strand
ATACCAGACAATGCTTGAGCCGATAGATGAAGATTGGTCGCGGTGGACGGATGAATGGTTTAAGGATTACACCAATTTACGGGAAGGAAGATACCGTTTTATGGTGCGCGGAAGAGATGCGTACGGGAATATAAGTGAGGCGGCAGTGTTTGAATTTAGGATACTTCCTCCATGGTACCGCACCTGGTGGGCGTACGGTATGTCGAGCTTGTTTGTTCTTTTAATTCTTATTTCAATACATAAATACCGTGTAAAAAGGATACTTGAAATCGAGCGAACACGTACACGCATCGCACGCGACCTCCACGATGATATTGGCAGCAGTCTTAGCAGTATCGCATTGATGATCGATATGGTTTCGAATAAAGAAACCGTCTCCGGTACGGGTAAAAAGGAATTGGCATACATCGGCGAGACAGCGCGGGAAATGGTAGATTCTTTGCGGGATGTTGTCTGGGTAATAAATCCGGATCACGATAAATTTGGAACACTCGTTGAACGCATGAAGGCGACGGCGGGCAATATGCTCTGTGATATTGATTTTAAATTCGATGCCGATGTTATAAGCAAATATGAAACCGTAAGCATGGACTTTAAGCGAAGCGTGCTCCTGATATACAAGGAAGCGTTAAATAATATAATCAAACATGCACAGGCCAGCCGGGTAAATATAGTAATTACCGAAACCGACGGCATGTTCAGAATGCGTATCGAAGATGATGGAATAGGATTCGAAGAATCGAATAAAACCGATGGCAACGGTTTGCAAAACATGCATTTTCGGGCTCAACAAATTCATGGCAGCTTATATATACAGAGCGGTCACGGAGAAGGAACCACAATAGAATTAAAAGCAGAATTAATGTGAAAGGAAACAGGTGATGGTGCAAGAACGGATATTACCCGACAGCAATGAAAATTTGATCAGTATCTGGCTGGTGGAGGATAACACATCCTTCAGGCGGACTGTTGCAAATCTAATAAATCAATCGCATCGAATGTTTTGCGAAAAAGCGTTTTCATCGTCGGAACAGATGCTTCTGGAATTAAAACAGGAATATGCACCGGATGTCATATTGCTCGATATAGGTCTGCCGGGTATGAGCGGGCTCGATGCGATTGAGCGGATCAAAGCAATGGCTCCCACGACCGAAGTTATTATGTTGACGGTATATGACGATGATGATAAGATTTTCCGCGCGATATGTTCCGGAGCATCGGGATATTTATTAAAAAATGCACCGGCTCAACGGCTCGTCGATTCGATATTGGAAATTACCTACGGAGGAGCTCCGATAAATCCGCGCATAGCTCGCAAAGTACTCGAGATGTTTTCACGGGGAAATGCCCCGCGTGCAGATTACAATCTGA
Organism: Bacteroidota bacterium; assembly: GCA_007128495.1. Lineage (GTDB taxonomy): Bacteria > Bacteroidota > Ignavibacteria > T3Sed10-11 > T3Sed10-11 > T3Sed10-11. The sequence continues at coordinate 2,740 of SKXH01000223.1, read as the reverse complement.
CCTACAGGGAAAAAGAAATTCTCAGACATATGGTGGATGGGTTAACAAAAAAAGCCATCGCTGAAAAATTGGTTGTAAGCAATCATACGATCGATTCGCACGTAAAAAATATTTACAGCAAACTGCATGTTCATACACGATCAGGTGCTGTTGCAAAAGTGTTAAAAGAAAAAATAGTGTAGCCGGAAAATTCGGCTTGAATTGTTCATCAGGGGTCGGGTCAGGCGCAAAACCTCCAGGTCCCGAGGAACAAGTTCCACCACGGGTACGGTAGAAGGGTGTGTTCCTCGGGTTGGAGGTATTTTATCGTGTTGGCATAAATATTGCAATATTTTTTACTGAAATGCAACAGGAACCCTATATATCTTGATTTTGGTTGCATTTCTAAAAAGATGACAATTTGCGTTCTTAAAAATGGGAGGTTTTATGGCTGATCAATATCTCCAGATGATCCAGCAGCGTGTATGCGCAAAATGTATTGACACGGACGAAAAAGGCAATTGTCTGCTGCACGTTGATGAAATATGTGCAGTTGAAGAATTTCTTCCCGAAATTGTGCAAGCTATTCAACGTGTCCAAAGCGATAAAGTTGAGGATTATGTCGTGGAATTAAGAAATCTGGTGTGTTCACAATGTAAACATCAGTCAGAAGACGGTACCTGCGTTGTCCGCAATAACCTCGATTGCGGCCTTGATCGCTATTTCCCGTTGATAATCGAAGCTGTTGAGCAGGTAGATGAATCGCGGCGAAGTGCGTAAATAAAATTTTCCCGGTTATTTACAGTCATCCAATCAATACGTTCATTCCTAAAATGGCGGAACTTTAAACGTACATTTTCAGTTAATTAATAAATCCGGTACATATTGATTTTTTTACCATTTTTTGCAAATTAAGGAAGTTAATAATAAACAAGACCTCTCACTAATCAAGAAAGGGGTGCCATATGTCTCTAACGAAATACACTGAATTCCGGCATTTTACCCCGAAGGACCTCGAAGCGATCCCTCAGGTTAAGAAGCTGGATCCGGAAATACGCTTCAGTATGAAAGTTGTATCTCAAGTTTTACCATTTAAGGTCAACGAATACGTTCTCAACGAAATAATCGATTGGGATAATATCCCTGATGATCCGATTTTTCAACTAACATTTCCTCAAAAAGGGATGTTGTCCGACAAAGCATTTAATGAAGTGGCTGATTTGATAAAGAACGAAGCGCCGAAAGAGCAGCTCAAACAAAAAATCGATGAGATCCGTTATTCATTGAATCCTCACCCTGCAGGTCAAATGCAAATGAACGTTCCGAAGGTAAATGGTGTACCTATGCCGGGAGTTCAGCACAAGTATAACGAAACAGCACTCTTTTTCCCGACATCGGGGCAAACATGTCACGCATATTGCACATTTTGTTTTCGTTGGGCACAGTTTGTCGGTATAAACGAGTTAAAGTTTGCGAGTAAAGAAGCAACCCAACTGGTAGAATACCTTAAACAACATAAAGAGGTCAGCGATGTACTCTTTACCGGCGGCGATCCTATGGTTATGAAGACGCGCGTATTCAAGCGCTATCTCGAGCCGTTTTTGGATAAGGAATTGGATCACGTACAAACGATCCGTATCGGAACAAAAGCGGTTGCGTACTGGCCTCAACGGTTTGTGACCGATCAGGATGCCGACGAATTTCTGGAAATAATTGAAAAGCTCGTTAAAAGCGGTAAACATGTTGCATTTATGGGGCATTATAATCATTGGGTTGAGCTTGAAACGCCGATCGCTCAAGAAGCCATCAAACGCATCCGTGAAACCGGGGCGCAAATCCGCACCCAATCACCTCTGATTCGACACATTAACGATGATTCCGAGGTGTGGGAGATTATGTGGCGTAATCAGGTGCGCTATGGCTTGATTCCGTATTATATGTTTGTGGAACGTGATACCGGTGCACGCAATTATTTTGAAGTACCCTTGGTCGAAGCATGGGATATCTTCCGCAATGCATGGAAGAACGTGTCCGGTCTCGGACGTACCGCGCGCGGCCCGAGTATGTCGGCCACGCCCGGTAAAGTAGAAGTTCAGGGAGTCACCGAAATAAAAGGCGAAAAAGTCATTGTGCTTCGTTTTATTCAGGGACGTAACCCCGATTGGGTAGAAATCCCCTTCTTTGCAAAATATGATACAAAAGCAAGCTGGCTCGATCAGCTTGAACCGGCATTCGACGAAGCGAAGTTCTTCTATGAACCTGAATTAGAAGAGATGCAGGCAAAAGCGATGGCAAAAGCCGGTTGATCTATTAATTTCTTCAAAAAAAACCCGAACTGCGAATAGTGCAGTTCGGGTTTTTTTATATTTATTTGTAACTTATATCGCAGAAACTCGTATAAACGAATAGCTGAAAAAATAAATTTACGTACGGAGGTTTACTGCATGGTTCGGTCATCTTTACTACTCATTCTGGCCATCTTAGTAGTCATGAGCGCTGCAAACGGACAGACTGAAGAACAGCAAAACAGGCGGGATACAACGTGGCACGATGAAACATCACGGTTCGGTAAATTTATCGACGATATCATTGACCGGGTTGAGAGAGAGTTCATCTGGCACTTCGGCCAGGAAGAAAATGAAATTGAACGTCAGGATACCTCGACTCTTCATATTACGTTCGACGGCAGGGATGGAGCAATACACTTTAACGGAGATGTAGTAATTGATGAACGGGATCGAATAGATGGAAATATAGTCGT
>SKXH01000127.1 GCA_007128495.1 Bacteroidota bacterium | reverse complement strand
TTTTCTAATATAACCTTCTCCACTTTTATTTATTCTAGCATCAAATCCTGGTGAAGGAGGTGGTAATGGCGCAGAATCAAGATCTGGGTTGTATTCATCCGTTCCATCCGGATGTATGCCTATGGTGAGATCTAAAGAAGTTTTACCGTCACTCACATTGATAACTACATCAAACTCCTGTGAGTAAGCCGAAAGTGATAAAAATAGAATGAGAAAAACAAATTTTATAATGCCGGTCCGCATACGATTTCCATCGTCCTCTATGGTTAATATATTTTATTTTATAAGTACAAGTTTCCGTGATTGTGTAAATGTACCGGTCGTCAGCCGATAGATATACATACCGCCGGGCAGATGAGACGCATCGAATACCACTTCATACAAACCGGCCGTATGGTGTTCATCAACCAAAATATAAATTTTCTGTCCCAGCGCGTTATAGATTTTAATTTTTACGTTCGATTCTTCCGGAATTTCATAACGAATATTCGTGGCAGGATTAAAGGGATTCGGATAATTTTGATGCAACACAAACCGGTCGGGTATAGCTTCATTGCCATCGGTTACTTGTGTTACATTAAATTGAAATGTGCGTGAAGGGCTATATTCTCCCGGTCCCCCCGGGTAGCGAACACGCACACGCCACCAGATATTATTTAAAAGATCATCGTGATGAAATACGTATTTCGTATCGGCAATTGCTTCTTCAAAGTGAATTACGTCGTTAAATTCGTTATCGGCAGCTACATCGATATCGTAACGAGCACCCGATGCATCGCTCCGTGACCAACTCAACAAAACGTTATCTTGATGAATAATTTCCTGATGCTCGGGAGAAAATAATGCCGGCGCTTCCGGAGGATCGAATTTATGGGGCGTAATGAATATACCGATGGTCTTTGGTTGTCCGAAAAAATCATTCGGTATTACGAATTCGGACATCGCGGCCATATCATATTCGACATCGTCGACTCTTATTAAAAAATTTCCCATCTCATCGAAATACTCGTTATCCCACTCAAGAACCATCGAAGATTGCCCCGCGGAAAGCTGGGTTTTTAACGGGAATATCTTCTCATCGAGTGAGTTATTTAAAATTTTTTGTATATACGCCTCACCATTAATAATTATGCGTGTATCAAAAATACCCTGAGGCGGTGAGGGCGGTGCATACGTATCAAGATTGGCATTATATTCCACTAACCCCCCGGCGTGCACACCAATCACTATCTCGGCAGAATTCAATCCGTCGCTAACATTGATGGGAATTTTGAATTCCTGTGAAATCACCGGTTGAGTCGGAGATAATACCATGAACAGGGTCAATAAGAAATATATGACTGAAAATTTCATATTTTATTATTTGAGCAGCATGAATCTTTTTACATCTACAAAGTTGTCGGCCTGAATCCTGTACAAATAAGTACCGCTCGGCAGGGAACCGCTATGGAATGTAACCTCATAATAGCCGGCTTCTTGAAACTCGTCAACCAGAATATCGACGCGTTGGCCGAGAACATTGAATACCTCCAACTTCACATTTGCATCCACCGGCAGTCCGTATGTAATATTTGTGCTCGGATTAAAAGGATTCGGATAATTTTGAGAAAGATTGAATTCATCGGGTACACTTCCCCGCACCTGATCGTATGGTAGTATCTGAATTGCACCTACGTTCGAACCGGATAAAATGATTTCGGTTCTACCGTTTAAAATTATTTCACGTAGTTTCGTTCCATCATCACTTAATTCATAGAGCATATACTCATTGGTCTGCTGTTCCATAGAAGGCAAAAACTCTACCTCCGTTGTACCGTAATCCGACTGTACATTAATAAGCACTTCGTTTCCCTCTTCCACATACCGATCAGTTGAAAACCGTACATCCAATCCAACGGACGGCGCAGTTGGCGGCATGCTGTATTGTGCCGGATCAATTTCATCGTCAAAATTATGGCCGAAGTATAAAACTTGTTCGGCATCATCGTCTGCTGTAAAAACCAATTGGTTAAATTTACTCAGATAATCACGCTGACCGGTGCCGCCGACAATCTTAGCGGTTACCTGGTGCGTATCATCTCCCCCGGTAATACGTATATTACCGCTACTCGAAGCACGGATCCAATATCCTTTCCCGGGAAGGAGTTCCGATGCCTGATAGTATATGCCGTCAAATCCGTACACAGTACCGGGAATTAAAATATTATCGGGATCATCAATTGCGGCAACGGACGTTTTATCACTTACACCTGAAATAATATTCCATCCGGGAGCTAATTGTATTTCCACCTGGTCAACGTATTTACCTTGAAGTATCGCGATTCCATCATCCGGAAATCGGAGCCAATATCCCCTGCTTATTTCAAGCGATTCGCTCTGTTGATAGACTCCGTCGAAATGATATAAAGTTCCTGTTATGGCGTGCGGGAACAACGTTTTATAATTCTGTGATGCGGTTTCAAGCGGTAATCCAACCAAATTCCACCCGGAGCGGTTCTGTACATTTTGAGACTCCAGAATACTGTGGATAATATATAATTCTTTAATCTCCGGATCACCGATAGTAAAAGTATCGGTTGTTCTCATATTAATACTGATATTTTTATTTCCTTCAGGATCGTCAACCAAACGGAACCGACCATCCGTGTGGAGTTGGGCGGGATCCCAATTAAGTGTTATTGGATAACCTCCCGATGACGATTGCACGATCAACGTCCATAAAGTTTGCGTCTCAGTCGGTGAACGTAAATCTTTTAAGTATTCATTACCATCAAAATGAAAACGGGCATCAAATGAATCCGGAGGAAGATCCGGTTTTGGATATTGATCTGGATTAAGAGTAAATTCAGCATTGGTTGTTCCGAATATAAGGGGGATTATATTGTCGTTTTTATCGGTAACAGATAGAATGGTAGCAAAATCGACTTGTATTCCGGTACCACTTAACGATACATCGATTGAAGAACTTAAATTATCCAATGAGGGTTCGATTTGAAAAGTGGCATCTTTTATTCCAGGACTTAATGGTTTAAATTCAACCGTTACTTGTTTAGTCTCTCCCGGTCCTAGATTAAAGTATTGATCACCGTCCACAACCTTATATTGTTCAGACGCCGCACCGGTCAGAGTTAACGATCCGGTTATAGTAATGTGGGTGTTGGGGTTTTCGATTATAAAGGAACGTTTTGAACTTTTTCCTTCAATGACCACACCATAATCTTGATTATCGGGCGATACAACAATCAAATCTACTTCATCGGGCGGTTCTTTTGATGGATCGTATTCCCAAACATCGTCCAAGGTAGCCCCAACCCATCCGGTGCCAATGTAACCTTTATCGCCGATTGAAAAACCAACCGCTGCAAACCTTGAAACACCGCCAAATTCAGTTCTCTGCCGCCAGGTATTCGATGAGGGATCGTATTCCCATAAATCTCTTTTTTCACCCGACCAATTGACATCCAACCCCGTTCCAATATAGCCCTTTCCATCTATAGAAAATCCGACTGCTCCTAATCTTGCAGTACCTCCAAGGTCTGCTCTACGAGTCCACGTATTTGACGATGGATCATATTCCCAAAAATCACGCCGCCATTCACCGTCATATCCCGTTCCAATATATCCTTTGTTATCAATCGAAAAACCCACTGCGGCTGATCTTGCCGTTCCCGCAAAATCTGCTTTTTGTGTCCAGCTATTGTTTGCCGGATCGTATTCCCAAAAATCTTCAAGATTCTCCCCCTCCCATCCGGTTCCGAGGTATCCTTTATTTCCAATAGAAAAACCTACTGCGCTTTCTCTGGCTCGACCGGCAAAATCGGCTTTTTGTGTCCAGGTATTCGATGATGGATTATATTCCCAGAAATCTTTTCGCCAGGATCCGTTGTAGCCGGTTCCAATATATCCCCTATTTCCGACAGAGAAGCCGGCCGCTCCGCGTCTTCCGCCTCCTCCGAAAACGGCCCTTTGTCTCCACGTATCCGAATTGGGATTATATTCCCAGAAATCACTTCGCCATGATCCGTCGTAGCCGGTTCCGATATACCCTCGACTCCCTATGGTAAATCCAACCGCACCATCGCGTGAACTGCCGCGAAGGTCTGATATTTGATTCCAAC
>SKXH01000073.1 GCA_007128495.1 Bacteroidota bacterium | reverse complement strand
GCCGGTGAATAACTTAATGCGGCAACAACAATTGTAAGCCACGTTATTAATGCAACGGGAACAACCATATTCTGTAGTTTCAATTTTTCCATCCTGATATTATTGAATGATAAATAGTTAAATTTCTGCTATACCAAAACCTACCGGCCTCTCAGTGCAAAGATGAGAGACCGACAGGAACCGGAGAGCCGACGTATAATCCCCCACCAAATAATCCGACTCCGGTTTTTTACAATTATTCGGCCTCATTATTACCGTTATTTGATTCTAATTCCGTGGTACCAAGACTAGTCGTTTGTCCGGCTTCGACGGTAATGTTGGTAAACACTTCCGATTCATATTCATCATTTCGGGCGACAATTTCGATATCGTATTCACCTTCGGCAAGACTGACAAGTTTATACTCACCACTATCTTCTTCAGCATGGGTTGATGTTATTATTTCACCTTCTTGAGAAGCAATAACCACCGCGCGGGCCTCAACAGGTAAAACCCGGCCGCTAATATTACCGGCCTTTTCCATAGATTGAACTCGTATTACCGGTTCGAGTTCAAATCCACCGACCAACGTACCCGACACCGAACGATGAGCATCGAAATCAAGAAGTATCTCTGTCGTTGCACCGGCTTGCAGCTCAACCTGGTGGTTTAGATCAACACCTCCCTGAGCACCTGCAGAAATTGATATATCAGCCATACTTCCTTCGATTACTATATTGCTTTCCCCGCCAATGTGTACCCGTATCATTGTATACGTATCTGCTTCAACATTCGTATCGACAAGTACAGCCATCGTTCCATTGGTTAATTCCAAAAGATTGTATATTGCTGCCTCGCTCTTTACTTCTATCCATCCACTATTTTCGGAATGTATTTCGATTCTTTCTATTTCAACGTTTACCTCGGTAAACATTTCGGCAGGTGCATCGGCGAGGTACATCACCATCCGTCCTTCACCATCGGTCGGCCCTGCCGGATCGTCGGAATCACATCCAATAACGATCAACGAGAAAAGAACAATTCCTCCAATGTGCAATAAATATCTCATAGGAACTACCGTTCTTTATTATTTTTATGAATCAGTTTAATTGCGTTCGCTGACCGGTATATATTTCAATGACCGTGCCAGAATTAAAATCATGCACGTAAACATATAATAATTTGTAAGTTATGAAAGTTTTGAGGCCGGTGTGATTACATTCAAAAGAGAAATGATGTGTACACTTGAACACCGGATTTGCGGTATCCGGTTATTTCGGAGATGAGTGGTGCATATTGCCGGACACATATATGTGTCCGAATCTACACGGCGGATTTTTTTATGGGTATGCTATTCCGGGCGATGTATTCCCAATCGTTTCATTAATTTTATAAGATTAGAATGATTGGAAATGCCGAGCACTTTGGCGGTCTTTGTAATGTGCCAGTCATTTTCACGGAGTGCTTGCAGCAGAATGCGCCTCTCGGATTCCTGTTTTAATTCTTGAAATGTTTTACTTTGTCCTGCTGACTCGGTAACGGTATCCACCGTAATATCCGATGGAATGTGTCCGGGAAGTATTTCATCACCACTGCACTGGATTATCATACGTTCAATAATGTTTTCAAGCTCACGTACGTTGTTCATCTTCCAGTCGTAGGATTGTAATAATACAATAGCTTCGGGGTGAATTGATTTTTTTGATATTCCAAACCGCTCACACGTTCGTTCGATGAAATACTTTGCAAGCGGTGCGATATCATCCTTCCGGTCGCGCAACGGCGGCACGGAAATAATATGGGTACAAATCCGGTAATATAAATCCTTTCTGAACCGCTCCGCTTCAATCTCTTTTTGCAAATCTTTGTTGGTAGCGGTAATTATCCGTACGTCTACGTTCACACTTTTGCCCTGGCTGCCGAGCCGGGTTATCTCTCCTGATTCAAGTACTCTCAGCAATTTCGCCTCCACGGCTAACGGCATATCTCCGATCTCGTCGAGGAACAACGTACCGCCGTCTGCAATCTGAAATTTGCCTTTGGAGGATCGGGTTGCACCGGTAAACGCACCTTTCTCGAAACCGAACAACTCGCTCTCGACAAGATGTTCCGGCATAGCCGCACAGTTCAGTGCAATAAAGGGCCGGTCACGTCGATCACTCAAGCGATGAATTTCTTTGGCAACGAGTTCCTTGCCCGTTCCACTCTCGCCGATAATAAGTACATTACTCGGTACTGCCGCAATTTTATGAATTTGCTCCCGCAGAACTCCGATAGGTTCACTTTCCCCGATCAATTCAGAATCCACACCGGCTTCACGCCGCAATTGCTTGTTTTCCAATGTTAATCTGCGGTGTTCGACAGCATTCTCGATAATGCGCACAAGTTGATCGATTGATACCTCATTCTTATCGAAGAAATTATACGCTCCCGCTTTTATCGCCCGCACACATCGTTCGAAGTTACCTTCGGCGGTATATACAATAATTGCAATATCGTTATACCCGTTTTGCTGAATCCGGTCAAGAAGCTCAAGGCCATCCATCACCGGCATTTCGATATCAACAATCGCTGCATCGATCTCTTCACCTGCGATCACATCAAGTGCTACTTTACCGTTTTCAGCCGTCAAGATTTCGAAACCTGTTTTGCGATGTAAATCATACGCATACTGATCGCGCAACATTTTCATATCATCCACTATTAAAATCGTATTCATAATGATTTGCCCTCATTAACCTGATCCTCATTGGAAGGAGCTGTCTGTAATTCGGGTAATGTTATACAAACGTGCGTTCCCTCTTCTGTCGGTTCTTCGATTGTAATGGTGCCGCCAAAATCTTTTACAATGGTGTGTGCATTCATCAAGCCGATGCCGGTCCCGTCAGCTTTTGTAGTTACCGGTGTGTGAAAAAGTTTATCCAGGATTTCAGATGGAATTCCTTTGCCGGTATCTTTAATACAAATAACAACCGAATTATTTTTTTTCGAGGTAGAAACCGTTACCCTGCCGTTGTCATCACATGCTTCTACGGCATTACATATAATATTTTCAATGGCCCGCCGAAGCTGGTGTGGTTCTGCCGGGACAAATAGTTCTTCATCGGAATTATTGAATTCAATAGTAATATGTTTTCCCGGCAAATCCTGATAATTACGAATTACCGTATCCACTGTGTTGCAAACATTAACCGGTTCAACCTCTATTTTTTTGTTTGATTGTGAGTAATTACGGGCAAGCTCCTGCAAATATCGCAGACTTTCATCGATGGTCTCTCTTCTTTCCTTGAATACCTTCACGAGAGCATTCGGTTCGTTATCGGCGACTTCGCTCCAATGTTGCATAACATTTCGTATAGGTATAAATCCGTTTTTTATATCGTGATTGACCTTACGGGCTATCTCCGCGAATGCGGCTTTTTGTTCGGCGACTGCAAGTTCGAGTCTGCTAATTCTCAGCCGCTGCACCATACTCTTCAACGCATCATTCAATATTCCGACTTCATCCTTAGTCTTAATATTGAAATTATCGTGCAATGAATCAAGTGAGATATTAGCCGCCCGATTCGCAAGTCGTCGCAGCGGAAGAGCAACCTTGCCCGCCTGCCAGAATGCAAGTATGACGACAAAAATAATCCCGACCACGGTAATAGCTATTATTCTTTCATTGAGGGGGCTGAGTAATTGCACGAGCTCACTTCGCGAATGCAAGAGGTATATACCTCCCTCAGAGTATGTATTTCTATCCACCACCGGTATGGATAAATGTGAGAATGAATATTCATCCCGTAACCAAGCCGGAAGAATTTCCTCCCCGTTAGTAAGATCGATTTCATCAAGTACAGCCGGTTCGATTCGATCCGGGGCGGAGGAGAGAGAGGTGGTAGGAGTACGTAATAATAAAACATTTTGGGCATTGGTTTGAAGGCCCCGGAGAAAATCTTCGTCTACCTTGGTGCCTCCGATTATATAATACAATTGATCTCCGATCGTAAATGATTGCAATGCTGTGAGACATAGTTTATATCCATCTGGATGGTCAAACCATACGAGGACGGCCTCATCTTCCGCACTTTGTATATTTCGTATCAATCCGATCGCATTTCCCCCGAATGCTTGACGGTACTGACCGGAACTGAG
>SKXH01000055.1 GCA_007128495.1 Bacteroidota bacterium | reverse complement strand
CAGGTGAAAGTAATCCTTCGAGTGCACTCTTCACATCATTGATTGCATCGTAAATCACACTGTACAACCTGATCTCGACATTTTCGGATTCCGCCAGTTTTCGTGTACTCACCAACGGCCTGACGTGGAAGCCGACGATGATCGCCTGAGATGCCGCGGCCAGCAAGACATCAGCGTCATTAATCGCGCCGACCCCTTTGTGGATTACGTTTACTTTTACTTCATCATTGGAAAGTTTGATCAGCGATTCTGAGAGGGCTTCTACCGATCCGTCAACGTCACCTTTAACAATAATAGAAAGTTCTTTCACTTCACCTGTCTGGATGTTCTTCGAAATATCATCCAGTGTAATGTGCCGGATTTGCCGCAGGTCTTGTTCGCGTTTTAATTGTTGTCGTTTTGCCGCTATTTCGCGTCCCTCGGCTTCGCTTTCGAGAACCACAAACCGGTCGCCGACTTTCGGCATACCGTCGAAGCCGGTTACCTGCACCGGTTTGCTCGGCGGAGCAGCTTCAAGCCGGTTTTCGCGTTCGTCGTACATTGCGCGTACACGGCCGCTATACAGCCCTGCAATAAACGGATCACCAACCCGTAACGTCCCTGACTGTATCAGCACCGACGCCACAATACCTTTTCCACGGTCAAGTTCCGATTCAATACTTACACCGTGCGCCCGTTTTTCAGGATCGGCCTTTAACTCAAGCAATTCTGCTTCAAGGAGGATCTTTTCAAGTAACTGATCGATGTTTAATCCTTGTTTTGCAGCAATCTCTACCGACTGATATTTACCGCCCCATTCTTCTACCAGCACGTTGCGTTCGGAAAGTTGTTGACGAACTTTATCGGGATTTGCGTTAGGTTTATCGATCTTATTAATTGCTACGATGATCGGAACGCCGGCTGCCTGCGCGTGGTTGATAGCTTCAAGTGTTTGTGGCATAACGTTATCGTCCGCCGCGACGACAAGAACGACAATGTCGGTCAACTGGGCACCACGTGCACGCATAGCAGTAAACGCTTCGTGCCCCGGTGTATCGAGAAATGTTATGGTTTTACTATTGTCAAGCATAACCTCGTAAGCACCGATATGCTGTGTAATGCCGCCCGACTCACCGGCAACTACGTTAGTTTTTCTGATAAAATCGAGAAGTGTTGTCTTACCGTGATCGACGTGTCCCATAATAGTAACGATGGGTGCCCGCGGTTTCAGTCTATCCGGATCATCTGCTTCTTCCTCGGTGATATCTTCGGCAAATTCCTCTTGAAATTCTACTTCGTAGCCGAATTCATCAGCGAGTAAGGTAATCACATCGGCTTCAAGTCTTTGATTGATCGAGACCATCATTCCGAGCTCGATACATTTTTGTATCATTTCATTGCCCGGCACATCCATGAGGTTAGCCAGTTCCCCGACGGTTATATACTCGATCACATTTAGCTTTGTTTTTTCGAGTTCCTGCTGTTCGAGCTTCCGTTGCTCTTCTTCCATTCGTTCCCGTTTACGCTTCTTTCGGGCAGCCGCCCGGACACTCGGTCCGGCATCATCCATTGCAGCCAGTGTTTTCCGTATCGCTTCCTGAACCTCACCCTCGTCTACATTACGTGCGCGAAGTTTCTTTTTCTTCTTTTTCTTCTTGGGTGTTGGTTCTTCTTTTTCAGGTTCATCCCGTTGTTTTGCTTCAGGAGCACGGGATTCTTCGCGTACTTTCTTCTTACGCTTTTTGCGTTTCTTTTTCGGTTTATCGGTTTCTTCGGTTTCCTGTTTTGCCGGCTCCGCTTTTTTTTCTTCTTTTTCTTCTTCAGCTTTCCGTTTTTTAAATTCGTCGAGGTCTACCCTTCCTTTTATCTTAAGGCCGGGCAGCGGTTTACGGCCTTTCGGCGCTTCAATTTCAGTTTCTGCCGCTTCTTCCTCAACGGGTTCTTCATCTTCTTTTATTTCTTCTGTCGTGTCAGCTTCATCCGTTGCCGGAATTTCTTCTTCCTTCGACTCAACTTCTTCCGGCACTTCTTCTTCTTTTTCTTTCGGTTTTGTTGGTTTCGATTCTTTCTTTGTTTCGGGAGTTTCCTCTACGACTTCTTGTTCTGCGGGTTCTTCCACTTCCTGAGTTTCGGGTTCAGGTTTTTTAACTTCTTTTTCTTTTGTTTTTCCTTTTTCGGGTTTCTTCTCTTCCTTTTTCTCCTCTTTTACTTCTTTTTCAGCTTCACGTCGTTTTTGTTGCGTCTCGCGCAGTTCGGCTACTTTTTTCTGGTGACGCTCGGCGCTATCCTTATCTTTCTTGTAATGAACCATAATTTCATCCACCATCTCGGGTTCGACGGCAGACATATGGCTCTTTACCGGATAGCCGCGTTTGCCCAGAAAATCCAAGATAACCTGACTGCTCAGGTTGAGTTCTGCAGCAATTTTATATACTTTTTGTTTTTTTCCAGTTGTCGTAGTGGTCATTAAACGTAACCGCCTTTATTCTATTGTTTTCACATTCCGTTCGTTTCCGGATTCATGTTCAGTTTTTTCTTCCGATTCGCCATCCCGATCTTTTTCCTCACCATCGGATTCATTCTTTTTTTCTTGCTCCTGCTCTTCCACCTCTACCTCCTCTTCTTCTTCCTCATCCTCTTCCTCCGTATCTACATCATCGTCATCGTCTTCCTGGGTTTTTATATCTTCAGGTGTATCGGATACAGCTTCTGTCTCTTCTTCTGTCTCAGTTTCAGCATCCTCGCTTTCTTCTTCGGCTTCAGCTTCTTCGAGTCCTTCACGCAGCATTTCCACAATTTTTTTCAATGTGTCTTTTTCAAGATCGTCGAACTCAATTTGTTTGTTTTCGTGCGCTTCGATCACCTCAAGCGCCGATGAGAAACCTGCTTCACTGATCAAGGTGTATGTTCCGGGTTGAACCTCTTCCAGTTCTTCCTTAAATTCGCTCAGGTCAATATCATACATACCGCCAAGTTTTTTCACTTTGATATCGTAACCGGTAAGCTTTGACGCTAACCGGATATTCTGGCCGTTTTTACCGATTAACAGTGGCACCTGATCGATATCAACGTGAACGGTGGCAATTTTATTTGCTTTATCGACTTTAATATCTTTTAGTTTAGCCGGGGACAATGTTCTGGTAATAAATACCATGGGGTCGCTGCTGTAATTTATCACGTCGATATTTTCATTATTCAGTTCCCGAACGATCGCGTGAATGCGCGTCCCCTTCATACCAACACAGGCGCCGACAGCATCGACACGGTCGTCGTGCGACTCAACTGCTACTTTGGCGCGTTCCCCGGGTTCCCGGACGATACCTTTAATCTCGATAACGCCGCCGTAAGCTTCGGGTATCTCAGGTATTTCGAGTTCAAAAAGACGACGCAGAAACAGCGGCGATGCCCGTGAAATTATGATCTGCGGATTTCCGGTGCTTGTTCTCCGCACCTCGGTAATCACCGCACGAATCGTATCCCCCTTCTTATACCGCTCCTTGGGGATCTGTTCTTCTTTGGGTATTATTAATTCTTTTTTGTTGTGAATTACTAAAATTTCATTGCGGCGGATCTGATATATATCCCCCACAATTATTTCACCGATCATCTTGTTATATTCAGTGAACGTTATCTCTTTTTCAATTTCTTTTATACGCTGATTTAAACTCTGTTTTGCACTGACGATCATACGGCGATCGAATCTATTCAATTCTATTAACTCGACATACTCATCACCCACCTCAAGTGGCTCGTCAGTTTTTTTCCGCACGGTTTTGATATCAATTTGCGTGTTCGGGTCTTCCACCGTATCGACAATCTCCCGTTCGAGGTAGATTTCGATGTGTCCTTTTTCCATATTCACAATGACCTCAAATTGTGCATCAAGCCCGTATTTCTTCCGCACCATCATCGAAAAAATATCTTCGATGATCCCCGCAAGGATATCTTTATCAATTCCTTTTTCACGCGCCATCTGGGCAAATGATTCAGTTATATCGTAGTTCATTCTATCTCCTCACCATGGAAGTTTAATAACCGCTTTTTTGATTGTATTATATTCAAATTCTTTTGTCGTTTTTTCATCGAGTTTGATTTTGAAAGCCGCATCTCCCACATCCACAAGTTCGCCGACCAACTTTTTCGCCTGTCCGTCAAGCAGATAATGGACCTCGATATCACGTCCGACATTTTTTTTATATTGTTGAACAATTTTCAAAGGTCTATCCAATCCCGGTGATGAAACATTCAACCGGTATGTCCCTTGAATAACTTCTACATCGCTCAAACGGCGGTTGATCTCTTTGTTTATATCGCTAATTGTCTTAGCGTCTATTCCCTTTTCGGTATCAATAAATATCTCAACGATCTTTGAGTTCCGTTCACCGCGAACGGTGATTTCAACCAGAAACGCATTATACGCTTCAATCACCGGTTCCACCAGTTCCCGCAGAGACTGTTCTATCGATTCTTTCATAACCGTCACCCGCCATTACGTGACAAAAAAAATAGCCCATCTTGGTGGGCTATTTACAGAAGTGCATACAAGATATTAAAATAAACCAAAGAAATCAATAGGTTACGGCTTTTGGAGTATTTCTTTTAAATTGCCTTTTTCATGCTTTCTAACAATGGTTCGGAAGTCTTCAGGCACTGCAATCGAGTGACTCGCGGTGGAGTTAAGCCATACATGAAATGCACGATTTTCAGCAATAAGAACACCGGTATCAGCATTACGCAGCATTCCCTCAAAAATAAAACTACTGTTACCGATCTCGGCGATTCGTGTATAGACATCGATTTCCATATTGGAGCGGGCGGGCGATTTATAGTCGATCTCATTTCGTGACAGTACAACGCGATTGGTAGAATTCACCCTGTTCAGGTCAAGATCGGCGCCGATATGGTTCAGATATTCCACCCTCCCGATCTCGCAATAGAGTAAATACACTGTGTTATGAACAATTCCCTGCCAATCGACTTCATAAGTGCGTACCCGTACAGTAGTTTTGAAATTAAATTGTTGTTTTTCCATAACTTACTGTTTCAGAATGTTTCGTATGATCCCGGCTGCTGTCTTAACTTCCTCCATAGAAACATCGAGGTGCATCACTGCACGCACCTTCCCTTGTCCCGAGGGGGTAAGAAGGACTCCGTGATCCTTGAATTCTTGTATTATCTCATCGACGGATTTAGACGTTTTTTTACGAATGTCAATTATACACATATTTGTGGGTAATTGTGCCGGTAAGAAATCGAGGTCAACCAGCTCCGAAAGTATTTCCCTGAATATTTTGGCTTTTTCGTGATCTTCGTGCATTCTTTCGATGTTGTTGCGGACAGCATAGGCGGCCGCAGCAGCAATAATTCCGACTTGCCGCATTCCACCGCCGAATACTTTCCGGTAACGATGAGCACGCGAAATTGTATCTCGATCTCCAAGAAGCATTGACCCAACCGGAGCACCGAGTCCTTTCGAGAAACAAACCGAAACTGTATCAAAAAGCTCACCATACTCCTTGAATGACAGACCGGTTGCAATATGGGCATTCCATATGCGTGCCCCGTCGAGGTGGGTTAATAATCCGAATTTTCTTGCCCTCGTGCAGAGATTCTTCATCTCTTCAAAGGGATATACCGCACCCCCATAACGATTATGTGTATTTTCAAGACATAGCAATCTGGATGGCGGCATATGATAATCGGGCGGACGAATTGCTCCGGCAAGTGTTTCCTCACTGATGGTGCCGTTATTACCCGGAAGAGTATGCAATTGTACACTTGAAAGGATAGATGGCCCGGCACTTTCATAATGAAAGATATGGGATTCTGCTTCAACAATTACTTCATCACCCGGTTGGGTTTGGGATTTGATCGCCAATTGGTTGCTCATCACTCCGCTCGGTACAAACAATCCGGCCTCTTTCCCGAACATTCCGGCAACCTCCTCCTGCAATTTGTTCACAGTAGGATCTTCTCCGAACACATCATCTCCGACCACGGCATTACTCATCGCTTTGATCATTGCCGGGGTCGGTTTGGTAACGGTATCACTACGTAAGTCAATCATTTCTTATCTTCAAATTCTTTTCTGAACTTATTTTGAGTTGTAAACATCCGTTGTCGCATTCTTTCGCCTGCCGATGCTACAATCGGCAGGATGCCGAGAAGCATACAAAGTTTAGAGAAGACATCGCCATGCCGCACATAAAAAGTCATCTGATCTGACACGGGAATGTCTAACACAGTTTGTGTGCGGGTAAAGAGATCGGTTTCATATAATATGCGTCCGTACGGATCAAGATAAGCAGATATGCCCCCGTTGGCAGAGCGAGCAATGGCACGGCGGTTCTCTATCGCCCTGAAAACAGACATCTGAAGGTGCTGGCGGGGTCCCGGCGTCTTGCCCCACCAACTATCATTGGTTATGACGACCAGGAAATCTGCACCCCGGTTTGTAAAATGCCGGACAAAACCCGGGTAAACCGATTCATAGCATATTACAGTACCAAATTGACGCTCCTGCTCCAGTGTATCGGTAAATGAGAAAACCGTAGTATCCGGGCCTACATCCCACCCACCGATACCAATGCTTCTTCGTATCTTAACGGCAAATTCAAAAAGATCACCAAATGGAATTTTCTCTACAAATGGAACAAGAACAATTTTACCGTAATAATCATACTCTTCACGATGCGGCTCAAGCATTACGGCACCGTTAAACGATTGATAACGTTCGCCGGTAAATTCATTAATTTTTGCTGTTCGAGGCGCATCATCTTCCGGATAAGTTTTCATATAAGGTAATCCTGTTAGCACCGGTACTCCTGTTTCATCTACAAAATCATCAACCATTCCCCGGAAGGAAGTATTTTGTGGATGCATCATATAAAACGTAATGGCATTTTCCGGCCAGACTATAAGATCGGGAGCATCAGGAATCAGACGAGCCGATTGATCGATGAGCTGTTGCGTTAAATCACCCCTGCTGAATTCCCATTTATCAAACGGATCCATATCCGGTTGAACGACACCTACCCGCACTTTGTCAGAATATTCCTGTTCATTGGATAAAACAGCGGTTCCGTAAATGAAAGGTATAAAATGGATTACAACAATGATAATCGCGGTGGTTATGGCCGGTTTTGATGTGATCATCCAGCGTTTTGAAGCAATATTCATCACAAGGTAAAATGCAATTGCGTTTATTGTGACAATCCAGAACGAGAGTCCGTATACTCCGGTAAATGTAATAAACTGTGCTCGAACGATATCGTATGTCTGCGTATTACCGAGTGTATGCCACGGAAATGCCAGATCTCCGATACTATGAATATATTCAAATCCGACCCAGATGAACGGTAATGCGACAAGAGCATATCCAATTCCGAACGTGCGCCTCACCAGCAAGTAGCCGATAACGGGAATGAAAAAGAAAAACGGATGTGCAAGTATTAACAATGCTCCGCCAAACATTTGCATAGCGTGCTGAGCATGAGCAAATCCCCCCATCCAGTATACCGAGATGAGCTGCAACACGAAAAATGTAATGTAGGTATAACGCAGCGGCCGGGAAAATCCATCGGTAAACTCAAATATTAACAAAAGCGGAACCAGAGCAAAACACGCAACAACCCCTAAAGGGAATGGCGGAAAGGATATCCCTAATGCGACGCCCGATAACAGCGCAAGGAATAACAGTACCCGCTGTTTTTTCTTTTCTATCGGGTTTTGTATTTGTACTTCTTTATTCTTCTTTTTTGTCAAGCTCTCCACCACCTCTCTTTTTCTTGAACAGATTTAGATATAACCAATCCGATGCCGTCAATATGCCGATTACCACAAATGCACACACAATTCCGACCACAAAGCCGCCTAACACATCGAGCGGAAAATGCACTCCAACATAAATCCTTGATATCCCTATAGTTAAAGCGATAGCGATAAACAACCATTTAAATCGCGGATAATACCAGCCCACGAGCATAGCTCCTGCTGCATTGTTGGCTGCGTGTGAAGAGGGAAATGACCTTCCACTCCCACACCCTACAAGCAACCGAACATTTTCCACATTAAGTAGACCGTCATCAATAAAATGGCACGGCCGGGAACGTTCAAATATCGACTTCAATACCGAGCTGTTAAACTGATCGGCTAACGCTATTACGAGAACTAAACCTGCGGCAACAAGTCTTCCTGTTTTCCCTCCCCAGATTATGAGCGCAATCCATATAAGTCCAACAACGACAAAAGATAGCGTATATTTGTTCAAGTCGGTCACAAAGGGCATCAAGACATCGAACACCGGGTTAGCTATCGTCTGGTTAAAGAACGTAAACAGTAATCTATCTATATAAACAAAAAAGTCTTCCAAAAATATTCCCTATCTGAATTGCAATGTGGCAATAGCCATCGCGGCAGCTCCCTCTTGCCTGCCAAGTGCCCCGAGCGATTCGTTTGTCGTTGCTTTAATATTGATCTGTGACTCATCGATACCGAGCGTTTCTGCAATCACCTCACTCATCTCTTCAGTATACGGTGATATTTTAGGTTTTTCCATGATCAATGTGGCATCAATATTTACTATCAAGTATGAATTCACAACCAGCATCTGCTGTACTTTTTTAAGCAGTTCCGTACTCCGGATATTTTCCCACTGCGGATCGGTGTTCGGGAAATGCTGCCCGATATCGCCGAGGGCCGCAGCCCCGAGCAAAGCATCGGCAATTGCGTGCAATAAAACGTCGGCATCGCTATGCCCCTCAAGTCCGATCTCGGAGGGGATTTTTATACCGCCAAGCCATAGCTCCCGGTCCTTTGCGAATCGATGAATATCATAGCCAATACCCGATCGTGTGATCATAATCTTATCTCAATATGTTGAAAAGCCGGTATAATTTTTTGGATCCAGCCACTCCACGCGCATATCCGATACGTGACCGCCCCGCGGCCCTATTTTAACTTCATCCAGAAAACCTGAAACCGCTCCCTTCTCTCCCTCCGCCTCGATTTCGACCGTGCCGTCCGGTAAATTTTTTACATAACCGGTCACACCATAACGACCGGCAAGCCGTGAAGCAAAAAACCGGAAACCAACTCCCTGTACTATTCCACTGACGATTGCTCGTGCTCGTACCATGGTATTAGACCCCATTTTTCTAACAGTTCAGATAATTCAGAAATAATCAATCCTGCAACTATTATTGTTCCCCCAATCACACCCTGTACTCCCAATATCTCGTGTAAAATAATAAACGCAAGCACAGCGGCAAACACCGGTTCCAGTGTAAAGATTATAGCTGCACGGGTTGGCGTTGAATACCGCTGATATTGCGTTTGTAAATAGGTATTGATCAGCGATGCCAGCAGTGCCGTATATGCTAATGCAAATATCAGATTACCGGTAAGATTAAACCTGATCGTTTCAAATCCCCCCGCAAAAATAAAACTCAAGAACATCACCGTGCACAATTGCAGGTACACAAGATGAATAATTGAAAACTTCTTCGAATAAATATCAATATACACAATATATAATGCAAAAAAGAACGCACATGCAAGGGTCAGCGCATCACCAATATTAAAAGATGCTCCGGCAGGCGATGTAAGTAAATACAAGCCGATGACAACCAACACCACACCGAGAAGATTACCCCCCCGCGGCATCCGTTTTTCTATCAATGTCTGAAGAAGCGGGGTAAAGACCACCGCCATCCCCGTAATGAAACCCGATTTTGAAGCGGTGGTGTATTCGAGTCCCATTGTTTGCGTCGAGAAGCCCATAAACATTATTGCACCGAGGATTATCCCGGATTTTATTACCGGTTTCGTAAATCCCCTTAACCGGGTGAGCATAAATGGAGTAAGGATAATAACCGCTATCGCAAACCTGACACCCACAAAAAATAAGGGGGATGCATCATCCAGAGCTCCTTTGATGACGACAAACGTTCCGCCCCATATCAGAGTTATAATTATAAGTACCGCTTCGGCTTTTCGCCGCTGTTTTGGTTTATCGGAATTCAATACTTTTAAATATCCGCAAAAATTATAAATGTTTAATATAAGAAATTATTTGCAAATGATAAATGTTTTAATTATAGATTGACAATCAAATTTATATTCTTTATTTTTTCTAAGTTATGGAAATTTTGTATTTACACTAATAGTTACTTTTGATATCTAATGAGAGCACAGAACGTTAAAGACGAGTTGAGCGAACGGGATCGGGCGGTTCTGCGCCATGTTGTGCAAAATTTTATACTGACGGCAAATCCGGTTGGATCCCGGTATCTGGCGAAACATAGCGGGCTGAATCTCTCACCCGCGACGATAAGAAACCTGATGGCTGACCTCGAGGAGCGGGGCTATCTCAACCATCCACATACCTCGGCAGGCAGAGTCCCGACCGACAAGGGATACCGTGTCTATGTCGATATGCTGATGGATATCGAGGATTTGTCAAAAAAGGAAATTGAAGCGATAAAGAGAAAGCTGGAAAACGTTGAAAACCGGGAAGAGATGCTGGCTCAGGCATCCGACCTGCTCGGTACAATTTCCAGTCAACTGAGTATAGTCACAAATCCACAGCTTGCATCCGGAAAGCTCGACCGTCTGGAAATGGTATCGCTCTCAAGTAACCGGATCATGGTTATCATAACCGTGCAATCCGGTATAATCAAAACTCTGGTTATGGAGGTAAAATCAGAAATCAGACGCGATAAGCTCGATGCCATTACTCAGGTGTTGAACGAACGGCTTCACGGTTTAACGTTAAAGAAAATACGTGAGACATTCGCCGAGCGTATCAAGGATGTCAAAAACGAAGAAACCGGATTGATCAGACTTTTTGTTGATTCAGTTGATGAATTATTTAACGATACACGGGACCGTGAACGGTTGTATATCAGCGGAACGCGGGATATCATAAAAAATCCGGAATTTAATTCTCCTGACAATATACGAAGTGTGATAGAACTGATCGACGATAAGGAGATCATAATACACGTGCTTGAAAGTCAGGGAGAAAAGGGCTCCGATTTGGCTATTTCAATAGGCGATGAAAACCGCGAAAAACGTTTAAAGAACTATAGTGTGATCTCTACCCGTTATTTAATGGGTGATATCTTTGGTACCGTGAGTGTCATAGGGCCGAAACGGATGAATTATTCGCGTATAATTCCACTGGTAGATCATATAGCGAAAAGTATTACGAATAAAACATAAGATTAAAGTTGTAAATTTATGGAAGTGGAGTAACTACTTTATGGGTGACAAGAAACAGGAAAAAGGAATGGACAAAAAAGAAAAACAGGAAAAAGCACAGGAACAACACGAAGGCGAGGAGAATGCTGCTCAGGATACGAGTGTTGACGAACAGCAAGATACCAATACCGAAATCGAGAAATTATCGGCAAAAATAGAGCAGCTCGAAAAAGAACGCGACGATCTGAAAGATAAATATTTACGGAAAGCGGCAGAGTTTGAAAATTACAAACGAAGAACCGAACAGGATTTTGCCGCACTCAACAAGTATGCAAACGAACAATTGATCGCGGACCTCCTCCCTATCATCGACGATTTCGAGCGCTCGCTTCATGTGAGTAAAGAGCGGCGTGAATTCGGTCCGTTTTACAAAGGTATTGATATGATTTACCAGAAACTTAAAAAATTACTCGAAGCCAAAGGTGTGAAACCGATTGAATCGGAAGGTAAACAATTCAATGTCGATTTGCATGATGCATTAATGCAAACTCCAAAACCGGACGCTGAACCAAATACGGTCGTCGAAGAGGTTGAAAAGGGATATATGTATAACGACAAAGTCCTCCGGCACGCAAAAGTTGTAGTTGCCAAGGAACCGGAGGATTACAATACCGAAAACAATGAGAAGTCACCGGAAGAATTTAAGAAGAAGGAGAATAAATAATGCAGAAACGGGATTATTATGAAGTACTTGGTGTCTCCCGGAATGCTTCTCAAGAAGAAATAAAAAAAGCATATAGAAAACTGGCGGTCAAGTATCACCCGGATAAAAATCCGGACGACCCCGGTGCTGAAAAAAAATTTAAAGAATGTGCCGAGGCATACGAAGTCTTACGCGATCCCGATAAACGGCAACGGTACGACCGCTTCGGCCATGAAGGAATGAAGTCATCTGACTTTGGCGGTTTCCGTGATGTGGATGATATCTTCAGCGCATTCGGCGATATCTTTGGCGGTGGATTTGGCGGAAGTATTTTCGAAGAGGTGTTCGGCGGCGGCGCACGCAGCGGTCGTAGCGGGCGATCACAGAGACACCCGGGTAGTCAGGGCAGCGACCTTAAGATACGACTTAAGCTATCACTCAAAGAGATCGCACACGGTGCAAAGAAGAAACTTAAACTTAAAAAATATGTAACGTGCGCAAGCTGTACCGGATCAGGAGCCAGCAATGATGACGGATACAGGAGATGTGAATATTGTAACGGAAGCGGTGAGATCCGTCAAGTCTCCCGTTCTGTATTCGGACAATTTGTAAACATTACGCCCTGCGCAAATTGCGGTGGCAGTGGTAAAATACTCTCTTCCCCGTGCAAAACGTGTGACGGCGAGGGGCGTCAACAAAAAGAAGAAACGGTGGAAGTTACGGTACCGGCAGGCGTTTCGGAAGGACAATACATATCCTTGCGGGGACAGGGCAATGCAGGGCGCCGCGGCGGTCCTGCGGGCGATCTTATCGTTGTCATTGAAGAGGAAGAGCACGAGAAGTTCATTCGCCGGGGCGATGATATTATTTTTGATCTCCTTGTGAGTTATCCGACTGCCGTCATGGGCGGTGATGTAGAAGTGCCCACTCTCAACGGCAGAGTGCGTATGAAAATCGATCCGGGTACCCAATCAGGCCGGATCCTGCGGCTGCGCGGCAAAGGAATTCAACACTTAAACGGCGGTGGTACAGGCGATCACCTTGTCAGGATCAATGTCTGGGTACCGAAAAAAGTGAATTCACAGGAAAAAGAGTTAATCAAGGAGTTGGATAAACAACAAAACATTCATCCAAAAGAAAAAGATCAAACGGAGAACAGAAGCTTCTTTGATAAGATCAAAGACGCATTTAACTAACGATGAAATTTACCAGGTACTTCACACGTCTTTTCTCGTTCACCGATAACGAAAAACGAATACTCATATTGCTTGCAGTCGGTTTTATGGTTGGCGTAGGGATTGCAGCATACCAGGGATTTCGTGCAGACCTGGATTTTCAAGATCACTCGGAACAATATCGCCAGCAGGATACTGTTTTTATCGATCGATCGGAAAGAATTCCGGAGGCAGACCCTGACGAGGCACCACCGTTGGCATTGCTTGCACCGAACAGCATAAATGTCAACACAGCGACAAAAGAAGAACTAACGTTGCTGCCGGGGATCGGGGATGTGTACGCTGAACGAATCATACACTACCGTGAAGATCACGGAAAATTCACTGAACCGGATGAGCTGCTGAATATAAGCGGTATAGGAGAACGACGGCTTGAACAAATAAAACCATATATTATATTCTAATTTATTTCATTATTGACCAGGAGGAATGTTCATGATAGATCGACCGAAACCACGGGGATCACTTATTCTAAAGATCGTAATTGTATTGTTGATAGGCGTTTTAGTGTATACGATATGGGAACCCTTTGAGATAATCAGAACGGAAGAACGTAACAAGACAGAATCGCGATTGCGAATGGCAAACTTACGCAACGCACAAATGGCTTATTATGCCCAATATCAAACGTATCAAAGTGACGTGGATAGTCTTATCAGATGGATTAAAACCGATAGTCTTGTTGTTGCAAAACAAGATAGTATCTTTAAACCACTTTCCGGAGGTGAATTTATCCCGGAATCCCTACAATATTCGCCGGCAAGCCATAGAGAATACGAAATCCAGGTCGATGACACGTCCTCGACACATCGTTACGTAATCCGGTGCCCCGATGATTTTGGGTTTGTCAGCGATCTCGATGACGTTTCCCAATTGCACCGTGCAAGCTGGGAATAATTTTCCAGATCGGAACCCTGTATGATAGGATTGTATGTTCAACACGATATTTTACGAGCAGTTGATATACACAAAAAAAGGGGGGGATACATTGTGAGGGCAATAGCAGAACATCCGGTACAGCTCCCTGTACCGGATCGCCTGCGTTTGCTCGAAAGTGAAGAAGCGAACGGGTACTTTGAAAATTTTTCTAAATCCCTGACGGCGTTACTATCCGTAAAAGGATTTTCAAGTGATGAAATTGCAGTTGCCATAGATTCCAGAAATGCATTTATTCATACCGTTCCCTTTGATGGGAATTTTTCAACTGACAACGTAAATCAAATAATCGAATGGGAGTTATCCCAGTACTTCCCCGATATACCGGGCAAAGAGTTCCTGTTCGATACATACAATCCGGGATTTAATCCGACAAAAGATAAATCTCCTAAATTCATATACACGGCAGTATTACGATCGTATATCCGCCT
>SKXH01000040.1 GCA_007128495.1 Bacteroidota bacterium | reverse complement strand
TCAATATCCTCCTCGGCAAAATCGAGTTCAAGTTCTATAAGCGAACAAAAATTGAGAATATCATTTCTGATTTCTTCTATCTCTTTGGAGAGTCTCCCTTTTAACTGGTCGAGCGATGATCTATGTGCGCGCTCGGTACGTGCGTGTATAATATCGGCAACCGCTTCTGCCTGCGACAGATCAAGCCGTCCGTTAAGAAACGCCCGCTTGGTAAATTCACCGGGTTGAGCGTGACGTGCCCCGCCCTCTATAATGACATTCAAGATGGTTTTGGTAACGAGCATACCGCCGTGACAACTTATCTCAACTACATCTTCACCGGTATAAGATTGAGGTGAATGGTATACCACCGCAACTACCTCATCAATAACTTTCATCTCCGCAGATGGATCGATGATATTGCCGAAGGCAACGGTGTGTGAAGACATATCCTTAATGCGCTTTTTACCATCGAAATGGCGGTCTGTAATCTCGAGCGCATCTTTTCCGCTTATGCGGATTACGCTGATACCCCCCTCCCCTACCGGCGTTGCAATGGCTGCTATGGTGTCTTCTTGACGAATCATTTTCCTTGTGGTTAATTAAATCATAAAAAAGTTAAACTTATAATTTACATATTGTATGGAGATTAGGCAACCTTAAAATGTAGAAAAAGCGGCGCAACATATATAGCTATATAATCATATAGCTATATGTATTATGCCGTCGTTTATTCTTGATTATTACTTACACTGTTCGTACAATAGTTGTATTCAGTGAAGAGCATTTACCTGGAGGAAAACCATTCACTTTTTAAATCGAAAAGATCATACTAATGACAATACAAGAAGTACTTTCAAATCACCCGAAAAAGAATCTTTCATTCACCCCTACTCCTTTTCAAAAACTTGAAAACATCTCGCGCGACTTCAACTGCAATCTTTACTGCAAACGGGATGATCTCACCGGCTTTGCCTTCGGCGGTAACAAGGTACGCAAGATGGAATATCTCATTGCAGATGCGATCGAAAAGCAAGCCGACACCATCGTCACGTCCGGTGCATACCAATCGAACTTCTGCCGGGTTACTGCCGCAGCCGGTGCACTTGCCGGTCTCGATGTTCACCTCGTGCTCGGCGGGAAAAAGGGACCTCAAATAACCGGCAATTACTTACTAATCAACCGGCTCGGCGCTCACATCCATAAAGTAAAATCGGATGAATGGGATGACCGCGAAAACAAACGCGTATCGCTTGCCGAAGAATTACGGAAGCAGGGAAGAAACGTATACGAAATGCCGATCGGCGGCTCGGTACCAATTGGTGCGCTGGGTTATGTAGCGGCTTTCTATGAACTGCTTGATGATTTTAAACGCCTCGACATTTCACCTTCCCATATTATCTTTGCATCATCGTCAGGAGGAACACACGCGGGATTGCTCGTCGGGAAATGGTTGAGCGGATGGAAGGGACAGATCACCGGTATCGGCGCTGCAAAAACAGGGGGGAAGCTTGCTGTTGAAGTCGGTGCACTCGCAAAAGAAACCGCCGCACTTTTTAATGCTTCGTTCACGCGGGATGATATTATTATCGATGATGAGTACGTCGGTAAAGCATACGGTGTTCCGACCAAGGAATGCGAGGAAGCAATACAATACTTCGCATATAAAGAAGGTATCTTTCTTGATCGAGTATACTCCGGCAAAGCTGCGGCAGGAGTTCTGGATTACATACAGAAAGAAAAAGTAAACCGAAAAGAAGCTGTTGTATTTATCCATACCGGCGGTAATGTTGAGTTATTCGCGTAACCGAGGCCGGTTCTTCAGGAATCCAATAATGTGGAAACCCGTCCGGCGCAGCCGGACTGTCAAACCGTTCGAGCTCCGTACCGGCATTGAATAAAATGATAGAACGAAACACGATCCATACCGGAGGTACCATTGAATTTATTATTTAAATATCTACTTCCGTTTATTCTGTTGGGTATATTCCAGAGTGCAACACTCAATGATGTGTATACTCAAATTGAAGGAAAAGTTGTTTGCATCGATCCGGGCCACGGAGGTACTGCCGGTATCGACGACTATCGCGTCGGACCGACGGGTGAGCGGGAAGAATGGATCAATCTCCGCGTTGCTCTTTTTCTGAGGGATTTGCTTGAACGAGAAGGAGTACACGTTGTAATGACAAGGGAAGAGGATGTTCAGATTTCGCTTCAGGAACGTGCACAATTGGCAATCGATAACGATGCCGATGTTTTCATTTCGATTCACCACAATGCTACCGCCGATAGTACGGTAAACTTTCCGATAGTATATTACCACGGTAACGCATCCGAAAACCGGGCAAGTGTGTTGCTCGGAGAAATGGTGATCAACAGATTACAAGAATATCTGTTCGATAAAAACACTCCGGTAAGTCTCGTTTCCGATCATACGATTTTCCCAACTGCGGGTACGGGGGTTTTGCGTCATGCATACGGGATTCCCGGTATAATCGCCGAAGCATCGTTTTTTACCAATCCCGAAGAAGAACAGCGGCTCAAAGATGAGAAATACAATAAAAAAGAGGCGGAAGCATTCCTGTATGCTCTGAAAGATTTTTTTTCGACGGATGACCTGCCGGAAATCAAAGAGCGATACAGCAAGGTTCGAATAGAACCATTTGCCGTGCTTCAGGCGGAAGAGCGGATGAGCAAGGAAGCATTAATGTGGTATGATGATTTCACAAAAGGAAAGTCACTCCTGGAAAAAAGGGACACGACCTCTCTTCAAAAAGCATACGATCTCCTGACCAGATCGGCACGTTCTTTTCCCGATTCGTATGTAGCAGGTATGTGTCACCAGTTGAGAGCAGCAATTCTCGAAAAACTCGATAAAGAGGAAGATGCCCGTAGAGAGCGGAAAAGGGTGCAGGAGTTTTATCCGTAACTTATCACATAACTGTAAATAGAAAGAATTTTACCATGGTTGAACGCATAGTTATTATTACCGGATCAAACTCCGGTATCGGCAAAGCCGCTGCGAAAAAGTTTGCCGCAGAAGGGTACCGGGTCGTGATGGCGTGCCGGGATATCGAGAGAAGCAAAATTGCACAGCAAGAAATCATCGATGCTACGAACAGCAAAAAAGTCGAACTTATGCAGCTCGATGTTTCATCATTCGATTCCATCCGTACGTTTTGCTCCGAATATAAAGAAAACCACAATAAACTGGATGTACTTATTCACAACGCCGCCTACTTCAACCATGGTGAAAAAGAATACCAATTATCCCCCGACAATATCGAGGTAACCTTTGCCACCAACACCTTCGGTCCGTTTTTAATGACAAGCTTATTAAAAGACACTCTTGCACAATCGGACGATCCACGGATCCTTACTTCAAGTACCACAAACATTAAGTACTTCTTTGATCCGAAACGGGAAATTGAGCTGGATGATCTCCACGGTGAAAATAAAGATGATAAACCTTATAATGTTTATAAAAGATATGGCGATTCCAAAATGGCATTGTTGATGCTGACATTCAGGATCGCCGGGAAATTCAGAGACGCCGGTATCAAAGCAAATGCCGTCATGATACCGAATATTCGCCAGGAAAAAAGTTCTTTGAGAAAATTCAAATCCAAATATTATAGAACTATCGCGACGTTTCAAAATCTTTTTGCCCGTCCACCCGAACGCATGGCCGATACTTATTTTCAAATCTGTGATTCAGAAGAATTTAAGAATGTTACCGGCAAGCTCATTAATATCGATAATAAAATAATGCAATGCACCGAACTTCCGCCTGGAAAGGGTGGCATTGCATTGCTAAAAGAATTAATGAGTTTTGACACGTACCCCCGCTATGTTGAGAACAAAGAGATGATGGATAAAGTGTGGGAGGTGAGCATGCGGGAAACGAAGTCACATCGGGAACCTGATTTACAGTCGTAACGTATTCTGAAATTCCCCGCACCCCGTTTTTATGTCATTAAACGGCGGCCATCACAATGGAAGATCGTTGTGCCATTCTAATCGTACTGCGCCCGGTCTTTCATATAATCCGCAACCAATCGTATAAACTCTGCATGCGTAAGTTCTTCTCCGGGGCGTTCCGGACTCTCACCTATCCAGCAGTGTGTTTGCCTTCTTCCGTATTCGACAACGGCGTTTGCCGGGGGATTATCGGCTTCGTTTAAAAAATCTTCCAGCAGATAAACGGCAAGTTCGAGATAGTAATTATCCATATCTCCGGTGGCAATATGTATTTTCCCTTGCAACAGCTCACCCACCGTCTCCCAGTTTTCTTTTAAGTAATGGTGGATATCATAATGTTCGCGCCAGTATTCAGCAACGCTTGTATCGATCTCTCCTGTAACCGGATCCCATATAGGCGCCGGATAACCGTCAGCTCCCACCGGACTGAACACCGCCTCCCAGATAGCCCATTGCCTTCCCGATCGACTGTTCGTTCCCAGGGCCCGCTCCCAATGTAGTTCCTGCTTTATGGTATAATTTATATTGCCGTCAACACTCCGGTTGCTCGGCCGTTCGGTCTTGATCCAGTTACGCTTTTTATAGTAAGCATTATCATCTTCATAAATGTTGACAAGTTGATAATGGTTGAAGTCGACCGGGTCGGGACACCACGACCATGTTCCGCCGAAAAACTCAGGATACCATACCTGCAGCGCAAGTGCCTCCCAGCCGCCGGTAGATCCGCCGGCAAGAACACGAGCCCATGGTTCTCCTATCATACGGAATTTTTCCTCGAGGTAGGGGATAAGCTCCTCTGTAATTGCATCACCGTAGGGACCCACATTTTTTGAATTCACTGAATATGATGTTCCGAAGTAGGGATTTGCATCACGAATCGAAACGGCAATAAAACGCGGTTCATCCTCCGACACCCAGAAATCATATAACCCTTTTGTTCTCGCGCTTCCTTCTGCTCCTTCACGGAATCTAAGCGGAGCCCGTTCTCCGGGAAAATGTCCCATATGAAAGATCACAGGATATTCATTATCAGGAGCTTCGTTGTAACCTTTCGGCAGCAACACATTGGCGCCGATATACATCGGTTTTCCCCAGAATTCTGTGAGAAGATCGCTTTTGATTTTCACGTATTTTACCCAATCGGTGTCACGCGGATTGCCTTGTTGCAAAACCTTTTCTTCCTTTACCGGTTGAAGCGGTGGAATAACATTCTTTAATTCGAGTGTATATACATTGTCTTCCGAAGGATCGATATAAATACGCTGTACATCACTATGAACATTGCCCGGCCCCGCAAACATACGCTGCGGTCCGCCCGCGCCGGTATCATGAAATAAGTCAACAATATGTCCGTCAGATCTTTCGAACGTTGTATAAATCGTGAGAAACGTTTGTACATAATAATATCCCGGCTCGAGACCGATAAATTTTTTATGGGGATATCCGGTCATTTCCCCACCGCCATCTTGAAATTCAATAGGATGTTCCGGTTTAACATCCCTTACATTTTTACCGAATAATTGAGGTCCGGTAACGTGAACCTGCAGCCGCGGTTCTCTTTCTCCTTCACGGGAAATGATCACAAAAGCCCGGCCTGTAACCGGTACCTCGTGGTCAAAACGCCTAAGCTCTGCGGCGGCTTCAGGGGTAAGATGGGTGCGAAAGAGTATACCGGACATTTCGGCTAAAACATAATGCGGTAAAAATAATAACACGATTAAAAGTACGGGGATTTGAAGACGGGTCATTACATACACCTCTATCGATAAATTCATACAAACAGTTTCGGGATAAGCGGACTCAAATGCATCGTCAGATCGTATACGGAGATATCACACGCAGCGTTTATATCTTCAGGGCGGGATCCATCCTGCCAGTCATAAAAGATCGCCGTGTCACCGACATGTACCTCCTGCTCTTTTCCTATTTCAACGATACAATGACTTGCGGACACAGAAGCGATAACGGGATACAGCTTTTCATTAATCCGTACTTTTGCACAACCTGCAGCACGCCGTTGATATCCGTCGGCATGACCGATAGGGAGGGTCGCAATCCAGACATCGTCTTCTGCGACGTATGTCCTGCCGTATCCTGCACTCTCACCTTTCCGTATCTTTTTCACATAGAGGACGCGGCCTTTTACGCTCATTGCCGGAAGAAGGTTCATCAAAGCATTTTTTCGCTGTTCCTGTTGAGGGTAGATGCCGTAAATTCCCATACCCGGTCTGACCATATCGAAATACGCATCGTGATGCATAAAGATGGGAGTTGTTGAAGCGGCATGCATCATTCCCACGGGAACGTCTTTCGATTTCAGTTTTGCTATCAATTCTTTGAACCGCTCGATTTGTACCCGGTCGAAATCCGGATCCTCGGTAAATGTCATCATCGTTCCTTCTATCTCGACAGAATTCCTGCGGGCAAAATCCTCTATCAACTCGCCAGCTTGATGATGCGGTACGCCGACGCGTCCCAATCCCGTATCGACGCACATATGAACGGGGATCGATCGTTGAAATTTTTCCGCCATCCGGTCGAACATAGAACCGATCGGTGTATACACCATAGGTGTTATATTGCGATGTATCATTTCCTCAAGCTCATCCTCTGAAAAAGAACCCATATGCAAAATGGGCTTTTTCAGTCCGGCATCACGAAGAGTGAATGCTTCGTTGAGCTTCACCACGGCATATCCTTTAATGGGATTCAGGTCTTCCAGAATTTGTGCAATATTCACAAGTCCCATACCGTATCCGTTGTTTTTGATAACGGCAAGGATGGGTCTGTTCTCAACCTGCCGGTTGATCTCCTGTACGTTGTTAACAACGTGATCTGATCGGATCTCTATTCACGGATCGAACCGGGAGTGTGTATCGGAGTAGCTACGTTTTATTCTTTCTTTCGGGCTTTCGGCAGCAAAGGCATTCAATTTAAAGAATGGCATAACCGAGAGGAATTTGAAAAACGATCGTCTTGAAGTGCTCACAGTATAGCTCCTGTCGTAGTTAAAGCAAATATATGTTACTAAATAGAACCACGGATTTTACCGATTTTCAATCAATTTTAGAGTCAGCTCGTATATATACATATAGAAAATTATTTCGAAAAAACAAGCCCCGTTTTATTTGCTTCAAAACTCAAAATCCCCTATATTTCTTACCTGTAGAGTAACGAGGGGTTCGGTAAATATGTACTTCTCTCCGGGTATTCTGCCGGAGGACTATCAATAAATTTATCATCAAATGATAAAACAATTCAGAACAAAATAATTCGCTCAAACTCCATGATATACCGTATAACTGCACCCAATCTGGCGGAGCTCTATCGTAAAGCCGCAGAGCATTACGATTCGCTTCCCGCATTTGCTACGCGTATTAATGCGCTTAAGTGGCATCCGGTATCGTTCCGCGAACTGTATGAACAGGGACTCAACCTCGCAACCGGCCTGATCGAGATCGGGGTCGGTGCACGCGACCATGTCGGTCATTTCGGCGACAACCGGTTTGAATGGATATTAGCCGACTACGGCGTACAGCTCTGCGGAGCCGCAGACGTACCGCGCGGCCGGGATGTCACCGATGACGAACTTGTCTATATTATCAACCACGCACATATCGAAGTGACGTTTGTTGAAACGGAGCTTCTCCAGGAGCGTATACTCTACCTCCGTGATGAACTTCCGAATTTACGCGAGATCATTCTGCTCGATCCGGAAGGTACCCCTGAACCAGGCGTCCGCTCTTTAAACGAAGTGATCGAAATCGGTGCGCGGTTGAGAGCTGAAGGAGACCGGCGGGCAAAGGAACGAATTAAGGATATACAACCCGACGATCTCTTCACACTCATCTACACTTCAGGCACAACGGGTCAGCCGAAGGGCGTTATGCTCACACATGCAAATATGATCTCACAGGTGGAATCAATACCGAGCCGGCATAATTGTGCCGATCGTGTGGTATCGATCCTCCCGATCTGGCATATATTCGAGCGGGTATTTGAAATGTACACGATTAGTTTCGGTGCGTGTACATATTACTCGAGCATTCGCACACTCAGTGAGGATCTTAAAAACGTCGAACCGACGTTTATGGGGTCGGCTCCGCGGTTATGGGAGAAATTGCACGAACGTATTCTCAAAAATGTGCGCGAATCTCATCCTGTACGGCGGGCATTATTCCGCATCGCATATTTCCTCGCACGCAATTATAAAGACTCACTATATTTTCTCAATGATAAGAAACTGAAACTACGTCCGTATCCCGAATGGAGGCGATTGTTCCTCGCACCGCTTCACGCATTACGCTGGCTACTTGTTGTTCCGTGGTACGGTTTCTTCAACGCAGCCGTGCTCGAACGTATCCGTCTGGGTGCAGGCGGTTCATTGAAAGCGACGGTCTCCGGCGGCGGCGCACTCCCGATCGAGATAGATAAGTTTTTCAATTATGTCGGGATTCCGGTTCTCGAAGGATACGGGATGACGGAGACATCGCCGGTAATTGCAGTTAGAAAATCCGACGATCTTGTTATCGGCACGGTCGGACCGCCGATCCCCGGCACCGAGATCCGTATCGTGGATTATGAAACCGGCGAGGTCCAGTATCCGAACGACAACTATCCGTACGAGGGACGCGGCAGAAAAGGGGAGATATGGGCGCGCGGACCGCAGGTGATGAAGGGTTATTACCGGCAGCCGGAACTGACCGAACAAATTATTCAGGATGGATGGATGCGCACCGGCGATCTTGGTATGATCACCCACAACGATTGTCTGAAAATACTCGGCCGCTGCAAATCGACGATCGTCCTGTCGAGCGGCGAGAACGTCGAACCCGAACCGATCGAGATGCGGTTGCAGCAAAGTCCGTACATCGATTACTGCATGGTAGTCGGCCAGGATCAGCGTTTTCTCGGAGCATTGATAGTACCGGTCCTGGATGAGTTACGTAAAATCGGATACCACGACTACTCGCTCGATGAACTTGCATCCGATACAACGGTACAAAATATTATTCGTAACGAGATAAAAGGTGCAATCTCCACAACGAACGGATTCAGAAGGTACGAACAAATACGGGATTTCCGTCTTCTCCCGCAAAGCTTTCAGGTTGGCGATGAGCTTACCAACTTATATAAATTAAAGCGCCATGTCATAGAAAATAAATACGCAGGGATGATCAGAGAGATATATAATATTGAACCGGTGACTGTGGAATAATACTATGGAATTCGATACCCAACTTCTCTATCCAAGTGACCAGGCACTCCTTGCACTGATGATCTTCATCATCATGCTGGGGATGGGCGCAAGTCTTACCGTCGGTGATTTTCGTGCGGTCGGACGCCGACCGCGCGGTGTGCTAATAGGTTTTATGTCGCAGTTCGGCCTGATGCCGCTTGTTGCGTTTACCCTTGCAATTGTATTGAATTTTCATCCCGCCTTCGCAATTGCGTTAATTTTGATCGGCTGTCTTCCCGGCGGTACGACATCGAATATGTTTGCATATTTTGCGCGTGGTTCCGTCGCGCTCAGTATTTCAATGACAACCGCGTCAACCATTATGGCACTCTTAATGATGCCTATTTTACTTGAACTGTATGCTTCCGGTTTTACCCAGCAAATAAGTGAAGCAATGCGGGCCGAAGGTGTTGAAGGGGAGTTCGTCATTCCCACCATAAATATTATATCCTCACTGCTTCTGGTTCTTATCCCCGTCGCTATCGGAATGTTTATTCGCAGGAACTGGCCCGACTGGGCCAAGACGGCCGAAGACACTGCCGGGTTTATGGCGATCATCGTTATTCTCTACCTAATCGGCACCGCTTTCGTACGCCATGGCGGATTGTTTCTGCAAACGCCAATTACTGTTTATATCGGCGCGATATGTGTCGGACTTATCGGTTTTCTATTCGGATATTGGTTCTCACGACTCTGGGGCGTACCGCCAATCTTTCAGCGCGCCATATCCCTCGAGACCGGTATACAGAACGGCCCGCTCGCCTTCGCGGTCATCCTTCTCAGCTTCACCGATCCGATTCAAAGTCAGATGATATGGCTCGCAATTTTATATTCGACGTTCATCGTTATAACATCTTCATTTATTACGCTTTATTTTCGGAAGAAAGGAAGGTTCGACTACGAAGTACACCGCAATACGGTCATCCACAACCGGCTTTTCGGAGATAACTATGTAACGCATTACCCTGCAGGATTTTTACCCAAACGCATCGCTCACGATCCGAGTCAGGGTTCTTCGCCCAGTCAAATAAGAGAAGTAGAGAAAGTATAATACATTTTAAGTACACTATATAAATTTTTACACATCGGTCTTTTCCGCCTCCGGTGAAAATAACACCTCGATCAAAAATGTTACGCGCTACAGAAAAGAAGGATATGAAATGCACGGCATGCCCGAGGGAACCGTGATGACCATGGAATTCGAAATTGCGGGACAATCATTTACGGCGATGAAAGCGTACAACAATAAACCATAATGAAGCATACAGAAATGAAAAAACTGCATTTTTCTATCGCAATCAACGCACCGAAAGAAAAGGTCTGGTACACGATGCTCGATCAGGATACATACCGGCAATGGACGGAGGTGTTCACACCGGGCTCTCATTATGTCGGCGACTGGAATAAGGGAAGCAAAATCCAATTCCTCGGTCCCGATCAGAACGGCAAAATGGGCGGCATGGTAAGCCGGATAAAGGTAAGCAAACAGTATGAGTTCATATCTATCGAGCACGTTGGCTTCATCCATGATGGGGTGGAAGATACCACGAGTGAAGCGGTAAAAACCTGGACCGGTGCACTCGAAAACTATACCTTCAATGAAAAGGACGGTATTACGGAAGTTTTGGTGGACATGGATTCAAACGATGAATATGAAGAGATGTTCCGGAATACATGGCCGAGAGCGCTTCAACGATTGAAAGAACTGACGGAGAAGTAGGGGGGTATTATATCACTGTAATAAATAAAATCAAATATATTTACAACTCGCTGACAGCTTTAAGTGGCTATACGGCGTATTCGGGGTATCTTCTTACTATTTTTAATTAGCCACAAATCATATTTCGATTGAAGATCAAGCCAGAACTGTGCATCGATACCAAAACCCTTTTCCAAACGAACTGTCATTTCAGCACTTATTCCAGTGGTTTCATTTACTATGGCAGAGAGTTGTGAGCGGCTGACCTGTAATCTTTCAGCAGCTTTAGAAATAGATATATCCATTTCTTTTAAAATATCTTCCCGCAGGATTGCACCGGGATGTAAAAATGCCGGATAATTCGTTCGCAGATGAAATGCTTCAAGTCTTCTAAGTTAATGACATAAAGACAAAATAATTTGATGTCAAAATGATTAGTTAGAAAATAAATCATTCACCAATGCGTGAGGAACCATGCCAAAACCCAAACCATACACAAAATACCACAAAGACGGCACGAAACTGCGCTCCGGTCACTTTAAGAATGGTGAACAGGTGGGAGAATGGACGACCTACGACAAAAACGGGGAAGTGTACAAAGTGACAAAGATGAGGGCCGGGAAAAAGTAAAATGAAACCTGGCCAAGAAAACAACGTATAGCAGTAATAGATATCTACCGTTTAATCGCTCAATAAGCAACCAAATTTCCATGAAAACCTTCATCGTCCTCCTCCGCGGTGTAATGCCTGTGGGCAAGAACAAAGTACCCATGGCACAACTCCGCCAGATACTCACCGATGCCGGATTTGAAAACGTTCGCACATATATTGCGAGCGGTAACGTCATTCTTCGCAGCAACCTGTCAGCTTCAAAATTAGGTCAACAGGTACATGATCTGATCAAAAAACATATCGGTCCCGATCTTGTCGTCATTGTTAAAACGGGTTCGCAATTGCAGAAGATACTCGATGGGAATCCGTTAAAGAACGATGATATGTCCAGAGTTTTCTATACAATGTTTGCAATGAAACCGTCCGTACAGAAAGTGAAAGAGTTTTTATCACAGGATTATTCTCCCGAAGAAATTTTTTTTGATAACAACGTGGCATATGTCTATATACCTGGGAATTACACACGCTCGAAACTGGATAATAACAGTATAGAGAAAAAGCTGGGTGTTTCCGCAACGACACGTAATCTGAATACGATGAGGAAGTTAATTGAGATGAGTAAGGAAAAATAACGGGATGGAAGAAAGGATCAATTTATCTGAATTGAAACTACGTAATGCTACAATAGCCGATTTGAACCTCCTGCGATACTGGGATACAAAACCGCACATTCTTGCAGCCAACCCGAACGACGACTGGGAATGGGAAACGGAACTCAAACGATCCCCCGACTGGCGGGCACAGTTGATTGCGGAAATGAACGGTAAACCGATCGGTTTTGTACAGATAATTGATCCGGCGCGTGAAGACAGCCGGTATTGGGGAGATGTACCGGACGGACTGCGTGCGATTGATATATGGATCGGAGAAGAAGAATTTCTCGGAAAAGGTTACGGAACGCACATTATGAAGCTGGCAATCGACCGGTGCTTTGCAGTTCTGGATGTATCTGCCGTACTTGTAGACCCGCTTACAAACAATAAACGCTCGCATCGTTTTTATGAACGGCTGGGCTTTCATTTTGTCGAACGACGCCTATTCGGCGAAGACGATTGTCATATATACCGGTTGGATCGCAACGATTGGTTCGAGCGGAATAAATATGAACAACAGTTGTAGAACAATAATAACCATTAATACATAAGGAGACATAACAATGAGTAACATGAAACCGGTGGTTCATTTTGAGATTCCCGTCGATGAAAGAGAGCGGGCAAAGAAATTTTACTCCTCAGTTTTTGAGTGGAGCTTGGAGGAAATGCCCTTCCAGGATGATGTATATACATTTGCAATTACAACTCCCGTAGACGAAAATTATATGAACAAAGAAAAAGGAGCAATCAACGGCGGAATGTTTAAGCGGGATAATGATCTTAATAATCCGGTCATTACAATTGGGGTGCCTTCTATCGATGAATATGTTAAAAAGATAGAAGCGGCGGGAGGAAAAGTAATCGTTCCGAAAGGCGAGGTTCCCGATATGGGATACTATGCCTATTTCAAAGATACGGAGGGAAACGTAATGGGTATCTGGGAAAATATGCGTAAGAATACATAACTCCACCGCTATCTCCCCATAAACCAGCGCCTCCGCATACCGGTCGCTCTCTTCCTGCAAACGACCGTCGGGACCCGGGAATTCGCGGGCGTATTATTATTGTCCGGAGAGTATATCTGTACAGAAGATAAGGGATTCGCCGGGTGCGGCGTTGCGGAGGAATCCGGCAAAGGCACGGGATCAGATTTTCTTGTGATCTTCAAGAAAATCGGGGTTTTTTTATCCTGGCAGAGTTGTTTGAAGTAAAAAATTAAATTCTATTTTCCGGGAACATTTACTATATTGTTCCGGTTTACCTGATATAAATATACACCGGACAATCATGCCATTATATTCATTAAGGAGCATCTTCACCATGGCAACACTAAAGAAGGTGTTAAAAATAGTTGCAATCGTCGTAGCGCTCATCATCGTGATTCCGCTGGTTGCGGCTTTATTCGTAAAGAAAGATTATTCGGTCGAACGGGAGATTACCATCAACCGACCGGCGCATGAAGTTTTCGATTACATCAAGTACCTGAGAAATCAGGATAATTACAGTGTGTGGGCAACGATGGATCCGGATATGAAGCAGGAATTCAGGGGGACCGACGGAACCGTCGGGTTTGTATCGGCGTGGGAAGGAAATGAAGATGTCGGTAAAGGAGAACAGGAAATTGTACGTATCGTTGAAGGCGAACGGATAGAGTATGAGGTTCGTTTCATCGAACCGTTCGAAGCACGGGCTAATTCTTTTATGGCTGTAGACTCTCTTTCGGAAAATCAAACAAGTGTAACCTGGGGATTCGAAAGCAGAATGCGATATCCGATGAACCTGATGCTTTTATTTATGGATATTGAAGCGGCGATAGGTAATGACCTTGCATCAGGACTTGTTAATTTTAAGGAGCTTCTTGAGAATGAACCGGGGGAATAAGTTATCGGTTAATCGTGAATTGTTAATAGTCAATAAAACATCGAGAGTAAAGTCCATTAACCAATAACTAATAACCATTAACTGCCTATTATTAAAAAGTATTATGACCGTAAAACAATCATACAACAACTGGGCACAACAATACGACGCTAACGAAAACAAAACACGCGATCTCGAAGCGCATGCACTGAGAGAAGTTTTGTCTCAGATTGATTTCAACAGTTGTCTTGAGATCGGATGCGGGACAGGCAAAAACACAGAATGGCTGATATCAAAAGCAATGGAAGTACTCGGCGTCGATTTTTCGGAAGAGATGCTGGCTATTGCCAAAAAGAAAATATCAACGGACAGGGCGCATTTCATTCAGGCGGATATCAATCAACCCTGGAGTTTCATTAATAAAAAATATGATCTGGTTACCTTTAGTCTCGTTCTCGAGCATATAGAAAACCTGGATCATATTTTTCATCAGGCATCGAAGTCGGTTGCGGAAAACGGATATGTTTACATCGGAGAGCTGCATCCGTATAAACAGTATTCGGGAAC
>SKXH01000077.1 GCA_007128495.1 Bacteroidota bacterium | reverse complement strand
GATCGATATCGCCGGAAATATCGACGACATATACAACGGGGCGATTCCCCTGTGATGCCACAAAAACATTTGCAACAGCAAGCAGTATGAATAGTATAGCAAGTTTTTTCATAAAGGTATAGTATGTTTTTTCTTGAGTATGTAAAGCCGGGCGCTATTTTCAGACATCATATCGGCACCCTACCATTTAATTTATCATATTATTTTTTAATTCACAACCCGCGGCTATCGATTTACATGCAGGAAATTATTCCTTCGAGAATATTGTTTGAAATTATACGAAAGCGAGGGTGATATATATTTCAGTGATCAATTACAAATTAATTTTATCCATCCTGTTGATGGCCTGCGTTTCTCTTCAGGGTATAACCCGGGACGATAATAATGCCACCATTGAGGGCATTGTCATCGATCAAAAAACAAATGAACCGATTCGTGACGTCAACATTATAATCCATGGCACAAACATCGGAACGTCAACCGGAACAGACGGAAAATACATACTTGAGAACATTCCCGACGGATTACAGATCGTACATTTTTCCCATATAAATTATATATCACAATCGAAACTTCAAAATTTCACCCGTGGCCTGACCTACACGATGGATGTTGAGATGGAAAGCCGGCCGATTTTTCTGGACGAAATCGAAGTTGTCGATACACTGCCCGGCAGATATAGACCCGGCAGGGTTTTGGGATACAATTATGACAGGGAAGATATTGAGCGAACCGGCGCAGTTTCGTTCGATCAGCTCATTCGGTCGCTCGTGCCGCAAGCCCGGGTACGCGAATCCGGCGGTAATCTATATATCCAATTGCGACAGCGAACTTCCATCACCCAACGCTATGCTCGCACGACCAATCCATACCCGCTCATAATTATTGACGGTATGCAAATCGGTACCAGTCCGATCGGATTATCGGGACTTTTAAATCCTTCAGACATAGAACACCTTAATGTTATTCGACCTCCCGAATCTCAAACCATCTACGGACGGGAGGCGGCACATGGTGCAATTGTTATTGAAACAATAGACCGGTCCGATGAGGAACCGCTGTTAACACCGGCACAGAAATTTATGGTTGCAGGTGGTCTGGTAGCATTGATGATCTTAATGAACATCATATTTTAGCGGTTCCGGGTTATGTGTTGAAATTAAATGTGTAATTCATTAACGTGTACTGGTTAAAAAAAATTCTTACTACAATAACTGAGGAAGTACAATGAAACAAATAGTTCTAGCATTCTTTACTTCACTTTTACTTATCTCGTGCAATCCGCTTGGAACTGACGATGAGGGCGGGCGGTCTGAATTCGACGTTGAAATATCCGGCGCACTAAGCACCTCGATTCATGGAAATGCGAGTCACGCGATATTCGAGAATCTTGGAGGTATAATTCAACTGCTCTCCGATAGTGAGTCACCCATAACGATAAATTTTACCGCCCGGGACGCTCAATTTCCTGAAGAAAAAACGTATACTGTGGTAGAATTTACGGCAAACGGTCTCTATGGAGATCTTGGGGAAGGACAATTTCATGTGTTAATCGAACAGGAGCCGTTTGAAAATTTTTCAACGAGGTTTGCATCCGAGTTGGGCACTATTACAATTACCGATCAAACGGATAATATTATTGAAGGAACCTTCGACTTTGAGGCGGTCGGGCATGAGTATATTGAAAACGACAATGACGTAGCCGATACTGTCGACGTTAGTATATCGGTATCCGGAAGTTTCACATCGCTGCGGGGTGAATTGCTTTAACTACCAGAGCAGTAAAACATATAATGTATAGGTTATAAGCGACAGGCCGAAAATAATCGATCGTATGCCGACTTCGCCCTGCGGTTGTCGTGCCTCGGTATCTATAAAGATAACGCCGTGTTCACCCCCCCGGCCGTAAGAGAGCGCCGACGGTCCTCTGACAACTTCCATTCTCTCAATATTTTGCGGATTTATCATCGCGTTCAGGTTTCCCGGCACATTGCCTATATTAATTCCGTTCAAAATGATCAACGGATTCTCAGCACCGAAATATCGCTGCGTGATTGAAGTCTCCCTGGTCAGACGGATGTTCAGATCGTGTCCGTCTTCATAAACTTCAGCCCGCGGCACGAACCTTCGAATAAGATCGCCAAAAGAGCGGATACCGGATTCGCGGATCTGTTCACCCGTGACTAAATAACTGTCAGGCGCCCTTCGTCTATCAAAATCGGGAAATCGCTCCTCAACGATTTCCATTTCCGGCATCGGAACCGGCCGTGCATACATCTCAACATCGTGTTCATATTCTTCACCGCCGATAAATTCCTGTGTTAACCGGTATGTGGCAAATCCTACATAAGAAAATATAATGGTCTGCTCTCCCTCCGGCACATATATCAATTTAAATTCACCGTCTTCATTCGAAACCGTACCGAGCGTTGTACCGCTGATCACTATGTTTACGTTTTCCAACGGTTCATTTGTTTGACGGTCAATAACCTTCCCTTCGAGTACTGAAAAATGGTCATCCTGAGTGTAAAGATAACCCGGTGAGGTTAAAAGTAAAATAACTATGTATGCGACTATGGTAATCGAAAGTTTTTTCATAGTGACGCCCCTCCTCATAAAGGGGTTGTTATGTATTTAATGTCCCCCTCATTTCTCTATAGTTACTCAACAACAGATAAATAACATAAATTCCGCCACATATGCAACAGAGCGCAACAACTTTAATAACTATTTGTTATTATTGATCTTAGGATCTGAACCCTGCACCCTCCAGGTATCATTATATTGGCTCATTTCAATTTCAAATATCTCACTCCGCCAATCACCGTCTGCCAGTGATTTTATATCATCACGTATCTGAGTTAAGCGTTCCCACTGGTTCGTTTCGAATAAACCTTCCGGGTCATCCGGCCGTTGAACAAAAACTTCGCCGTCGTGGGGATCGGCATACACATATAAATATCCATATCTATGGTCCGGTATCAACTCCGCCTCTATCCCGGCGTATCGTTCTTCTAATTCCTCCCATCCCTTCAGTATACCGTTCACGATCTGCCGCGACGGAGCATATCGTATCGAATATTGTACCGTTGCTGCGGTATCCGAGATATACTCGATCGATTCGATCTCCACTTCGGGTACACACATTGTATCCATATGGAATTCGATAAATTCAGGTTTGCCGAATATGAGTTTAAAATTTTCCATAGAGAAAACACACTTTTCGTTATACTCCTCTAAATCGATGGTTTCCTCAACAATTTCCTGCGCCGTTTCCTGAGGCAGCGGACCTGTATCGCACCCAAGCGCAAATATAATCACTATACATATTGCTAATAATTTAAACATTTTGTATCTTATATACAGCATAGGTAATTTGTATAATTAATGTATCTTATATATTGTAAATAAAGTTAACAATTAAAGATGGAGGGGTGATAAAATATGAAGTGGCTTAAATCGTTATTTGTTTTCCTCATTGTACTTTCTCTTTCAACGGTACCGGGATGCAGCGGTGATTCGATGGTCAATCCAAACGATGATGACAACGGCAACACAGGCAATGGAGAACAAGAAGAAATAGCTTAAAATCAGAAAATCGTTTGCCTGAAGCCGAGCCGTATGGGCATATACTGCAAAGTATCATCGCCCG
Source organism: Bacteroidota bacterium (assembly GCA_007128495.1). Classification (GTDB taxonomy): domain Bacteria; phylum Bacteroidota; class Ignavibacteria; order T3Sed10-11; family T3Sed10-11; genus T3Sed10-11. The sequence continues at coordinate 542 of SKXH01000077.1, read as the reverse complement.
AGAGACCCACCCCATACCTTATTTCCAGAAAATAGCTTCTGTTTTCAGTGCTTGTCAATTCAAAACCTGCCGCCCCCTGCAATACTATACCTATATGTGATATTCCCTCAAGGAAAAATTCCTGCTCTAATATAGTACCATCAATCTCTTCCACAGTCACAACCATATCATCCCGGTAAAAATAATATGGCCCGGCTCCCGCAAGAATATACGGTGTGACATCCTTTGCACGCGGCAAAACATAATATTTGATACTTCCCGTCAACGCACCCATATAACTTGTGTGCCCGTCGATAAACCTCGCTCCTTCCATAGGCGGGGGATTACGTTCACCGTAGGCGAATTGATCAAAGCCGAACGAAAACAAATCAAGATTTCCATCGATTGCAAAATGCGGTGATAACCTGTATGAAACACCGCTCCCCCCGCTAAAACCCCATTTCCAGTTTTGTTCCCAATCTACCGGTTCTTGCGGGTAGGTTATACCGCCGTATAACAGCCAGTCAAGATCGGATATGTGTTGTGCATTCAACGAAAATGTT
>SKXH01000264.1 GCA_007128495.1 Bacteroidota bacterium | reverse complement strand
CGGTGCGATACAAGGTTCCCCAGGTACGGTGAACTGCAATATGGTTTCAAACTATGATTTGAGAGCGTCTACCTCTTCGACAACATGGACTGACAAGGCAGTGTGGATTGACCCGAATTCAGACATTTTAGCGTGTTATTATGTAACGTCAGTGAATGAAGCCGGTGAATCAGGTCCGTCAAACAAAGTCGGTGTACACGGTATGGCACCGTTAGGAGAGGATGAACCCATAGTTGCTGATACGGAAATAATGCTGATGCCAACGGAATATGCAATTCATAATAACTACCCCAATCCGTTTAATCCAATTACCACAATCCGTTACGAACTCCCCGAACCATCCCACGTAACCCTTATCATCTACGATATGATGGGACGTGAGGTACGCCGCCTTGTGAATGATGTTGTACAGTCCGGCTATCACACTGCAACATGGGACTGCCGCAACAATGCAAGTGCCGTTGTCTCGTCGGGTATGTACCTCTACCGCTTCACGGCAACGCCTGCGGGAGGTGAGAGTGAGTTTACGGGAATAACGGAGATGAATACGATGATGCTGGTGAAGTGATTTTTATGAAGTGAAAGTAAGATAAATAAAAGCCGTCTCCAACGCACCGGGGCCGGCTTTACATTCAGTTTATACCTGAGGGGGATGTCAGCTTGAAGTTGATGACTCCACGGCTCAAATCATTCAGCCATCCAAACTTATTTTTTCCATTTCAACCTGCTCCTACTTCACCCTTCTTCGCATTCTGTTCGTACTGGTACGCCATATTCCTCAACGCTTCAACTCTTTTTTTAACTGGCGGATGCGTTGAGAAGAGATCAGACATAAATCCGGTGCGCTGTTCCCGTTTTAAATGAAACGGATCGGAGATGCAGAGATGTGCCGTATCCCGGTGAAGTGCTTTCGGTTTTGCCCGCGAGCCGCTTATTTTCTGGAGTGCGTTAATAAGTCCGTTTGGATTTCGGGTTAGCTCGGTCGCAGTTGCATCGGCGAGGTATTCGCGTTTACGTGAGACCATCATCGCCATCATATTTGCAATAATCGGGGCGAGGATGATCCCTATAAGCCATAATACAAGCACGATGAGCATCACCGGACCGCCACCGCCGCGTCCCCCGCCGCGCGATCGCCGTCCGCCGCCGAACCACATCATGCTTCGACCGATCATTGCAAGCAATAAAATTGCACCCACCAGTGCGGCAACAATCGTCATTAAACGGATATCGTAGTTGCGGATATGGGCAATTTCATGTGCGATAACCGCCTGTAATTCCTCGCGGTTTAATGTTTCGAGTAATCCTTCGGTGACCGCTACGTATCCGTCTTCAGGATTTTTACCGGTCGCAAAAGCATTGGGTGACTTATCGGGAACGATATAGATCTTCGGCCGCGGTATCCCCGATGCAATGGTCATTTCATCCACAACGTTGATAAGCTGCCGGTGATCCGGATTGTTGGGGTCGGCAGGGTAGGCATTCGTCGACCGGATGACCGAGGCGGCGCCGCCCTTATAACTCCACGCGGCAGTGCCGGCGCCAAGCGCCAGGGCAAAGAGCGTCCCGAGCGGGAAGAAGTCGAGCATGATCATGTCGAACCCAAAACCCAACAATCCTAAAAATAAAATAAATCCCATCATGACTACCAGGGTCATGCGTTTGTTGTGAAGTTGTTGTTCGTAGAGATTACGTTTCTTTTCGAAAAAGCCCATATAATTTAGATATAGGCAAGACTATTTGGGCATCACTATTCTCTGTTTTTTTATTATCTTGCCCGAAATCGTTTTGCCTTTTTGATTGCAAATTCCCTAACCCTGTTTTTTAAATGATAAATCAACCTTCGGTACTTCACGTTCGGTGAGTACGGTTATCTCGAACAATTCGGCGTCTATGAATCCGAACATATTTGCGATGATGTTGCCGGGAAACATTTGTGTTGCCGTGTTGAATTTCGTAGCTATGTCATTATAAAACTGCCGGGCAAATGCGATCTTGTTCTCGGTACTGGTTATTTCTTCCTGTAATTGTTTCACGTTCTCGTTCGAGCGGAGCTGCGGGTAGTTCTCAACGAGTGCGAACAATTTCGAGAGCGCACCGGTTAACATATTCTCTTTTTCGGCGGCATCGGCAACACCTTTCGGATTCAGTGCGCTGTTGCGCGCCTGAATAACACTCTCAAGCGTCTCACGCTCAAACTCCATCTGTCCTTTGACCGTGTTCACCAGGTTTGGAATAAGATCGTGCCTCCGTTTCAACTGCACGTCGATCTGTTTCCATCCGTTGGTGGTCTGGTTTCGCAGACGGATCAGTTTATTATATCGTGAGATAACCCATAAAACCAGTAGTACTGCTGCTGCAATTACAATTATCGTTCCCATAGGTATCTCCTCAAATGAATTTGAAATTGTAGACCGGAATGAATGAAGATACATTCAGAAGAGATAAAAGTCAATGAAAACATTGCCGCATTTGTACAATAATTTTTCGATTGATCATACATCTGCGGCAATGTGGAGGAGGTTAAATACGGTTCGATTTGTTCACTTCCCGGTAATGGTCCGGGATTTCAATTTTAATATCGTGCTTCAAGTCTTTCATACGTTCCCGGAATTCTTCCATCTGTAGTTTAAATTCCTCCAGGCCGGGGCGTATACTTTCCTCAATGCTCCGGCGGAACGCTTCAGCTCCTCCCGGACCGAATATCTGAATCTCGAATTCTTCCTTATCGAAGTCCGGTAAATAAAACTCCGAAATTTCCCTGTCCTCAAGTTGTGCCTCTAATGTGCTTCGTAAACCTTCCCGCATTATCTCGATTTGAATCCGTTCATCTGCTTCATATTCCGCTAACGTTCTACGAAGCTCACGTGCTGAAGTAATGTCTTTTTCGGCAACTTTCAGTATCACATCGCCGGCCCGAAGATTCGCTTCTTCGGCAGGTGTATTCTCATATACCCTTTCCACCAGTACACCCAAACCTTCGGGTACCTTGAAGTACTCTCTTAATTGTGGATTCAGATCGATGACGCTGATACCGAGACGGCCATACCTGTGATGCAGCATCAGTCGCGGTGTTTCGGGTATTCCCGGCATTCGAAATGCCCGCCTGCGCGGCCGTTCACGTAATGTAACGGTAAGTTCCTGTTCTTGTCCGTCACGAACGATTACAACGGGTACAGACTCGTTGATTTCCGCCCGGCGTACTGCCCGTATTAACCCATCCGCCTCATAAATTTCGCGGTCGCCGAAGCGAATGATCACATCTCCCGCACGGATACCTGCAGAATCGGCAGGACTGTCACTGGAAACTTCATTGACATACGCTCCCTCTTCTCGCGGTAACTTTTCAATATCGATGAGCTCGGGGGAAACATCCGTTATCTGTACTCCAAGCCAGGGCCGTTCGGAGAGACGGATGACCTCTATCTGTTTTTCTTTTTCCTGTGCCAGAGAGGTCACACTAAATAAACAGGCAAAGATCAATAAAGCGGCGAGTTTAAATTTATATTCCATAGTTTTTACCTCCGGTTGTATATACGGAAACTTATTTGTAATGTTTCGTTTTGAACTGTTAGACGTCTGATAATTAAAATGGGTTCCGGTATGTAGCAAATTTCATTGAAAGTTTGTAATATAAACAGGTTAATTCAAGAATTACCATTCAACTGAAATTGATGTAATGTTTCCGGCTTCTTATTTTCAAAAACTACGCACCTACGATGTCGTTTCTTTAGTTTTTTTAGCATTTCTTTCGATCCTCAATCTGTTATTTTATACCCGGGTGGATGAGTGGTGGATCCTCATCCTGTCGAATATAGTGGTATCGGGATTAATTTTATATTTAGCCCGCCGGTTTTCTGATCTTCCAGCCAGTAGGCCGCTGAGAATCATCCGGGATTGGTATCCGGTTGGGATGATCTTATTCGTTTTCCAGCAGATATATTATATGGTGTACCCCATCAGAGGGCGGGATTACGATGAGATTTTAATAGAGATCGATTACTGGATGTTCGGGGTGAACCCGACGGAATGGATGGCGCAGTTTTCACATCCGGTTTTGACGGAGTTTTTACAGATCGTCTACGCAACCTTTTATTTTCTATTTTTGATTGCAGGATATGAAATGTACCGCCGGAAATTATACCGGGAGTTTTATTATTTCATCCTGATCGTGGTGTACGGATTTTATTTGTCGTATATCG
>SKXH01000205.1 GCA_007128495.1 Bacteroidota bacterium | reverse complement strand
CTTATCGGCATAACACTGCTTGTGCAAAAAGGTTTTTTGCAATCATTCCGTTTGTACAAGATACGCTCCATTTTATTTTTAACGGGTATATCCGTACTGTTTGCCGCACCGGTTTTGGATCGCAAAATACATGAATTTGATCGGGAGCAGATACAGTTTATAGCAGAAGATATTATTCGTCCGACGGATACGTGGAAAGAATTTGTCCTTCATCAATCGTTAGAGGAGTTCAGCAACGATTCCGATCTGATACATTTGCTGGATGAACGTGAGTATGACGTTCTGGAACGAAAAGCGTTTCATCTCTGGGCGAACAGTATTGTCGGCCGTGAGGGATACAATACAACGCTTTTAATACTGGATAGGGATGATAATGTGGTAAGCAGGTTCGGCATTGGATTTCAATCTACCGGCGATGAAGTTATGAGGCATGTTCATCATGATGGAGATAGTGACGATACTTATATACGCGATATAGAGACGATATATGGAAATGCCACATTGTATAACGGGCGATCCGGCGTGTTTAATGAAGCCGGTGAGCGGATAGGCACAGTCGTGGTCAATCTTATCACAGGACCCGGCACGTTGTTCAGAGGATATGGACCGGATATATTGCATACTCACGTTTCACCGGATATTGCCGCACGCTACGGACAATTGATAGTATCTGAATTTAAGGGAGAGCGTCTGGTATCGACTACCGCACCGAATATTCCATCGACTCATACAATATCCGATAATGTGTTAATATCTCTGGAACAAGATGATCCCTCATTTGTCTGGCAAAGGGAATATTTTGAAGGCGATCTGTATGAAACTGCTTATTTCCGGGACCCCGAAGGAGGCCCCGATGCCTATATTGCGATCAGTATTCCATATCTTGATTTCCGTTGGCACATTTTTTATGCCCTGAAACTGGTTTTCTTTGCACTTGCCGTTAGCGGCATAATATTGATAATAGCGGGTGTGGTCTTCTATCTGCAGGGAAAACGTTACCAGCCGACGTTTCGTGAGAAAATTCTTATCGGATTGCTGTCGTTGTCACTGATTCCGATCATTATCATCGCGTATCTTAACCGCGATTTTACCATCGAACGAATGACGGAAGATACTTCACGTCAGTTATTAGATGAAGCAAAACGTGTTGCATTACAGGTTCAACGGTATCCGGAGAACGAAGGTATACCGGATACGAGAGGTATTACACAGTTTATGGCAGAACGTATTGCTTCTGAGATCGGGGTTGATTTTATAATATACATTGACGGATACGTGAGCTCCACCAGCCGGATGGAAATGTTCGAAGCCGAGTTGATGGATAAACGGCTCAGCGGTTACGCATACTCCAACATTGTGCTGCAAGGTAAGAATTTTGTTACACGCGAGGAAGCTATCGGACAATCGTCTTACCTTGTCGGGTATCGGCCTCTGTATGATGAAGATAACCGGAGGTTTGGAGTGCTTGCCGTACCCGCAATCTACCGGCAAGCCGAGATCGAGGAAGAAATTGCACGTCAGGATGCGTTTTTATTCGGCATTTACGCGATCGTTATGCTCGGCGTTATTATTACCGGGCTTATTGTCGCAAATCGCTTTTCGCGACCTATTGAGAACCTTACCGATGCCACTCATAAAGTAGCAGACGGATATCTTGATATTCATCTCGAAGCGAAAGGGGATTCGGAGATCAGTAATCTGATGAGATCCTTTAATGTGATGGCGAAACGACTTGCCGAAAGCCGCGAAGAACTTGCGCGGGTTGAACGTGAGCTCGCCTGGCGTGAAATGGCGCGGCAGGTTGCACATGAAATAAAAAATCCACTGACGCCGATGAAATTATCGATTCAGCAGCTCAGACAATCGCGCAAAGATCATGCAGAAGATTTTGATCGTTCATTTGATATAATTACACGAATGCTGCTCGAACAAATTGAAACACTCGACAGAATCGCATCGGAATTTTCACGGTTTGCACGCATGCCTGCTTCGAATTATCAACCGGTCGATGTAAATAATGTATTACGACGGGTTTTAACAATTTTCCCTGAGAAAAACAGCGTTGATTTTAAAACAAATTTTGACGATACTATTCCTGAGATCAATGCCGATCCGGAAGAATTACAACGGGCATTTATCAATATTATACGTAACGGCATTCAGGCAATGCCCGACGGGGGGCAAATTCAGGTCACGACCGAACTTCACAATGGTGAAATAGTTATTACCATATCCGATACGGGTACCGGCATTTCACCGCAGGTTCGTGCCCGTTTATTTGAGCCAAATTTTTCGACTAAAACGGATGGGATGGGACTCGGTCTTGCTCTTGTAAAAAAGACTATCGATGAGTTAAACGGTACTATTAACATTTCGACAAAAGAGCACGAGGGAACCACCGTATCAATCACACTGCCAGTAGACACTAAACGAGATCAACAGGCCGGAAAGGAGTCATCATGAGTAAGAAAGAAAGAGAAATTCGGGAAAAGCGATATTCAATGGAGTCTAATCTAATATACGGAAGATCATATACACCAAAATGGGATTTCGAACATCACCTCATTACCCCGATATCGTCATCGGCTACGTTCCGACTCGATAACGTACAGCGCGGTGCGCAGGGATTTCTTGAATTTGCGCAGTCAAATCAGATGGTCGATCTCGAATCAAAAGAACCGATTTATATTTATGATCGATTGGGTGAGCCAAATAAGGATATGCTCGAAGAAAACCTGTCGTTCGCCGAACGCGGTGAAACCGCTGTTTCGTTCGCAACCGGTATGGGGGCAATCTCCGCAATTTTTGGTATTCTAACATTAACCGGTGATGAAATTGTAGCGCATACGATCCTGTATGGATGCACCTATTCTCTGTTGAAGAATTGGTATCCCCGTTATAAAATAGATGTTAATTTTGTAAATATGCTCGATCCCGAAGAGGTGCGAAAGGCGATCACTCCCCGCACGAAGATCGTTTATTTTGAAACGCCGATAAATCCCACGTTAGAATTGATCGACATACAGGCGATTGTGGATATCGTCAAAGAAGCTAATGAGGGACGCGATGAAGAACAGAAAGTACGTGTTGTTATCGATAATACGTTTGCGACGCCGTTCTGCCAGCGACCGTTAGAGCTCGGTGCGGATTTTGTCGTTCATTCGTTAACGAAAAATATAGGCGGATATGGCACCGATATGGGTGGCGTAGTGATAGGACCTGCCTGGAGCCGTGATTGGTTATTGTTATATCGAAAAGATTTCGGTGCGACGCTCGGTCCGAAAAGTGCCTGGAATATTCTGGTATATGGTCTTCCGACGCTTCCATTACGTATGCGGAGACAGCAGGAAACCGCAAAGATAATATCCGAATTTTTATGTAATCATGAGGATGTGAGTTACGTTAACTATCCCGGTGCCAAATGTTTCAATCAAACCGAGATTGCAAATAAGCAGATGATCGATTATGACGGTAACTCTGCACCCGGATCGATGATCTATTTCGGTATCGGCGGAGAAACCCCGGAAGAACGCCGTGAACGGGGAGAACTGTTTATTAACTACCTCGCAAAGAATGCATATACTATCACCCTTGCAGTAAGTCTGGGTAATATCCGTACGTTGATCGAGCATCCCGGTTCTATGACACACTCGGCTATACCTGCTGAGGAACAGGTTAAAGAAGGAATGGACCCCGGAGGTATACGGCTCTCGGTCGGATTGGAAAAACCGGAAGATGTTATCACCGATTTGAAAACAGCTTTTGAAGCGATACAAGTTGCAGTCTGATGAATGTTCTCCGGTCAAAACTTTTTTCACAATATCCACAGATTATATTTGGCATAAGTACCAGAAACGGGGGAGTAAGCGCTCCCCCGTATGAGTTAAACCTTTCGATCAGTGTAGGTGACGATCCGGAGAATGTTCGTGAAAACAGAAAACGGTTTTTCACAAGTTTAAATATCGATCAATCACGCCTGGCGTTTCCCGTGCAGGTTCATTCATCTCACGTTCAGTATGCCGGCCGGCCGGGACGTTTTCCGCACACCGATGGATTAACAACGGATAATAAAGACCTCTACCTTATAGTTACCGTTGCCGATTGCCTTCCTGTTTTCATGTTCGATCCGGTTCACTCGGTAATTGCCGGTGTTCATGCCGGATGGAAGGGGAGCAGTCAAAAAATAACTGAAAAAATGATACGGTTTATGATCG
>SKXH01000047.1 GCA_007128495.1 Bacteroidota bacterium | reverse complement strand
AATAACGAAATATGGTTTACCGCTCAGGAGGATACCAGAACAACTTTGAATAAGGTAGACATACGTAACCTACGTGTTAATAGAATTATCGACTATCGGGGTGTGCTCTCCGGTATTAGTCTCGCCGACGATGGAAGTAGTTTTTCAGTCACCAGTCATATACCTGACCGTCCTGTTGAGTTGTGGAGCGGCTCATTAACGAATGGGTCGATAGAAAGATTGACGGATTTTAATGAACACATTTCTGATATCCGGCTCGGCGAGGTAAGCGAAGTAAGCTGGACACGACCGGACGGCTTTGAAATTCAGGGTGTACTCATAAAACCTGTGGGTTATGAAGAAGGTCAGAGCTATCCGACAATTCTTCAGATCCACGGTGGTCCGGAAGCCGCATATCTACAGAGCTGGCACGGAAGCTGGTCTCGGTGGGGTCAACTCCTTGCGGGCAGAGGGTATGCCGTTTTATTGCCGAACTACCGGGGAAGTACAAGCCGCGGTTATGACTTCATCGAAGCAAATATGGGGGATATGATGGGTGAAGAATGGCACGATATTGTTGCCGGTGCGGATTATCTTATTGAAGAGGGAATTGCAGATGAAAACCGTCTTGGTATCGGTGGATGGAGTTACGGCGGCTATACAAGTGCGTGGGCTGCTGCAACCGCTGCCGATCGTTTCAATGCCGCAATTATGGGAGCCGGAATTTCAAACTGGATCAGCTTTGGCGGTATGACCGATATACCCGATGAAATGGCGCTTGCTCATTGGGACGGTTATACCTGGGATCATATGGATCTTCATTGGGAGCGTTCACCATTGAAACATGTCGACGGTAATGATGTGCCCACGTTGATTTTATTTGGCGAACAAGACGACAGGGTACCGCCGGGGCAGGGATGGGAGCTTTACAGAGCATTACAACATTTTGATGTCGATACCGAGTTTGTACTCTATCCTCGTGCCGGCCATGGAATATCGGAACGGGAACATCAAATCGATATGTTAAACAGAGTAGTTGACTGGTTCGACCGGTATGTTAAGTAAATATTTATGAGAACTGGCATAGTCGAAACACCGTTGCACGGGGGCAAAGCGCCCCCGTGGTTATTTAATCGTATGGTTTCTTTATCGCGCGAGATCGTTCGTGCGATCGTGGAAGAATACGGACCCGTTGAGGTGTTGCGGCGGCTGTCAAATCCATACTGGTTCCAGGCGTTTGGGTGTGTGATCGGTTTCGATTGGCATTCAAGCGGAGTTACAACAACAACTTTAGGTGCACTAAAAGACGGATTAAAAAAGATCAACCGCGACCTGGATCTTTTTGTTGCCGGGGGTAAAGGAGGTGTGTCGAGAAAGACACCCGATCAAATCCGTCAGCAGTGTGAAATTATCGGGTTAAATGCAGACCCTCTTATCTATGCCAGCAGGATGAGCGCAAAAATCGATTCTGCTGTATTACAGGATGGATATCAGATATATGCTCATTCTATTTTGTTTACTAGTTCCGGTGAATGGACGGTAGTGCAGCAGGGGATGAATGAGTCGCTGCGCTATGCACGCAGATACCATTGGCTCGGCAGTAATGTAAAGTCATTTGTTGTTGAACCGCATGCCGGAATTATTGCAGATAAAAAGGAAAATGCTCTCGACCTGTCGGCAGCTAAGAGCGAAGATGTACGAAAGAGTTCGGTGAAGATCATCCATCAGCCGACAAAGCAAGTGCTGAGTGATCTCCGCGAGGTTGTCCGCATTTCACGTGCTCTTGATAAACCGACACAGGGTGACCTATTTGATTCGGCCGCATCCACAATTGCAGCGTCGGAAATGCAAACCTTCAAGATGCCTTCCCGGCATTGGGTTACCTATCGAGATATTCGAGCCGACCGGTTGAAGTCCGTTCTGGTATCAACCTATGAGCGGCAACCTGAAACGTATGAATCGCTTGTCGGACTTGAAGGTGTGGGAGCCAAGACACTGCGCGCACTTGCTCTGATGAGCGAAGTTATCTACGGGGCCTCGCCAAGTTTTGAAGATCCGGCGCGCTTCAGTTATGCAGTCGGAGGAAAAGATGGAACACCATACCCGGTAAATAAAATTGTGTACGACGAGTCTATCCAGATATTAAAACAAGCTGTCGACAAAGCAAAAATCGGACAATCTGATAAGAAAGAATCTATAAAGCGTTTGTCTACATATTTTACGTTATCATAATGTATAAGAAAGAGAGGAAAAGTGACCGATAAAGAAAAACAATCAAGTGAAGAGAAAAAAAAGAAACGCCGGAGGAGGCGAAGCAGGAAAAATAAGAGCGGAAATCCTGCCGGTACTGGCGGTGGTGGGGGTAGTGCTGCTCCGGCAAAACAAGAAACCGACGATCAAAACTTTAATCAAAAGTTACGTGAACTGGTAAAAAAATATAAAGGGTTCGATCCGTGGGAAAAGGAGCACAAGGCAAAAAGTGATATAGAAAAAAAGATTTGTGAATATCTCGATAACAACGATTTAGACCACAAACATCGCGGCAAAAAATTCAATGTGGTGCTTCCCGATAAGAAGGCGGTTGTATTTGAACCTGATATAATTATTCCACATCCGAGAATACAAAACAAGCCGATCATCATTCAGGCAATTCACCCGAAGAACCATAAGCAGATCGTTCCGCTGCTCGATGAATTCAAAAAGCAGCTTGGAACAAAATATTATGTCGTTGCCGTTACGAACAAAGACAATCTGACGAATGTATCGAGCGATATTTGCGATTTATTAATTGCTATTGAGTATGCATCGTCGCTTCCTTCACAACTTCGTTCACAGGCAGAGTAGATAGAAAAGTATTCAAAAATGCCGAATACGGGAACTAAAAAAAACTGGACTATCCTTTCGCTCATTCAGTGGAGTGAAACGTATCTTGCGGAGAAAGGGATCGAGAGTCCCCGCTTAAACGCAGAACAGATGCTCGCAGCAGCCCTCGGATGTAAGCGCATCGATCTGTATACCCGGTTTGATAAACCCCTTGTGCAGGAAGAACTTGACGTATATAAGAAGCTGTTTCTCAGGAGATTAAACCGTGAACCGTTGCAATATATTCTCGGCTCCGCGGAATTTTATGGGCGGCGATTTTCCGTGCGCCCCGGTGTATTGATTCCCAGACCCGAGACCGAACACCTTGTCGAATCGGCAATGGAGGTTTTACGGGAACAGGAAATTAAATCCCCGCGAATACTTGATATTGGAACCGGAAGCGGTTGTGTCGCGGTAACACTTGCTGCTGAAATAGAAGATGCCTTGATCGTCGCTGTCGATAATTCGGAGGATGCGCTGGCGGTTGCACGTGAGAATGCAGTTGTATACTCAATGAATGGCCGTGTTGATTTTAAGAATGTAAATATTCTCGATCCGGACACGACATTACCTCGTGGCGGAACGTTCCACATTGTCGTTGCAAATCCACCATATATACCGAAAAACGAATGGGAAGAACTTCCGGATGAAATAAAAGTGCACGAACCTAAATCTGCATTAACCGATGATAGTGACGGTCTGAAATATCTAAAACGACTGGCTGAATTGGCTCCGGATATTTTGGAAAAGAACGGCTGGCTCCTGTGTGAAGTGGGCTACGATCAAGCGGAAAATGTGCAGATGTTTTTTCAATCAAGCGGCGCCCGTGAAGTTAGATGCTGGAAAGATTTAAGTGGTATTAATAGAATAGTAGGAGGTATCTGGTGAAAGCTTTAATTCAACGCGTGACTTCTGCATCGGTATCCATTAACGGTACGATACACGGAGAGATAGGAAAGGGATACGTTGTTTTTCTCGGTGTAAAAGGTGATGATGATTTTATGGAGGCGGAATATCTCGCACAACGCTGTACCGACCTGCGTGTGTTCGAGGATGATATGGGCAAAATGAACCAATCATTGGATGATGTAGGGGGAGAGATGCTTGTTATTTCACAGTTCACTTTGCACGCAGATACACGGAAAGGAAACAGACCGAGTTTTGTACATGCCGCACCTCCCGAACTTGCGGAAACACTGTATGAACATTTTGTATCGCACGTTCGTAAACGGATTGGTGATGCACGCGTTAAGACCGGAGAATTCAGAGCAATGATGGATGTTCAACTTACGAACAGCGGTCCGGTTACGATAATGCTCCGGAGTAAATCGGAATATGCAAAGGATTAAGTACATATTCATTGCCTGTATCCCGTTGTTT
>SKXH01000111.1 GCA_007128495.1 Bacteroidota bacterium | reverse complement strand
GAATAGTTATACCGATACCATCGATGCAACCGAACTCGAGAATATAATGAATGGTTTTGCCGACGATATCGCGCCCATCGAAACATTAGTAACACCTACTGCAGAGTCATTGCACGATCTTATTTCGATAACCGGAATGTACGAACGCGGTTTGATCATTGTCGGCCCCGGAGATTTTGATAAGGAGTTTGCGGAGCGAATAACTGAAATGGCGTCGTTGCTATCGTATCCGATCATTGCCGACGGTGCTTCGCAGATCAGATTCGGGAACCACGATAAGCGTATGCTATTAACTCATTATGATTCGTACCTGAAGGTCAGCTCATTTGTTGAATCGCATAAACCGGATATCATTCTTCAATTCGGCGGGACGGTTAGTTCGAAGGGACTTGAATTGTTTCTGAATGAACAGAATGCTTTTAAAGTGCATATCAATAGTGCGGGAATGTGGCTCGATCCGTCGAATTATCTCCGGTCGGTTGTGCAAGCCGATCCGGCCCGGTTTTGTTCGCTTATGGTGGATGAACTAAAAAAGGAGAAAGTCGCGCGCACGGATGATAGCTGGATCACCGATTTCAAAAATGCCGAGAAAAAGGCGCAGGAGATCAGGAAAGATATGCTCGACTGCACAGAATCTTTCTTCGAGGGAAAAATATTACGTGTGGTACTCGATGCCGTACCCGATGGAGCTCAGGTCATGATCTCCAATAGTATGCCGATCCGTGATCTGGATTATTTTGTTTCATCACTTGAGAAAAATATCCATATTCACACCAATCGCGGTGCAAGCGGTATCGATGGTATTAATTCTACAGCGCTCGGCATAGCAGCGACAACGGCATCACCCGTTTATCTTATAACCGGCGATTTAGCGTTTTACCACGATCTCAACGGGTTGATTGCATCCCGGAAATATAACATACCATTGCAGGTGATATTGATCAACAATAACGGGGGCGGGATTTTTGAGCTTCTTCCCATAGCAGATTATCGTGATATTTTTAATGAATATTTTCTAACCCCTCACGATATCAATTTTGAACACTTTGTCAGCGGTTACGGCGGTTCGTTTCACACTATTCAATCATGGGATGATCTATCTGAAAAATTAAAAAAGAACTCGAATGATACGATACTCAATGTGTATGAAATAAAAACAGATCCGGCAAGATCCACCGAACTCCGTAAACTGTACTGGCAAAAGGTTGAGGAAGCGCTTTCGCAATGACCGAACATCAGGAAAAAATACCGGTTGTGTTTCTCCACGGGTTTACCGGCAGTGGAGACGATTGGTTGCCTGTTATGAAAGAGCTCGATAATATGTGTGACCCGGTAACAATAAATCTTGTCGGTCATGGTACGGACGATCCGCCGCCGGATAGAGCAGCGTATACAATCGATGAACAGGTTAAACGGATCCTTTCAATTGCAGACAGAGTATCGCTTGAACGATTTGTGCTTGCCGGTTATTCTATGGGAGGACGTATCGCACTTAATTTTGCAGTTAACTATCCGGAACGTTTGTACGGGCTTATCCTTGAAAGTGCTACAGCAGGTATAGAAGATGATGCTAAACGAAAGCAGCGCATCGAAAGCGATGAGGGACTTGCACAATTTATCGAATCAAGCGATATTGAAGCATTCGTCGACCGGTGGATGAACTTGCCGCTGTTCGCTTCGCAGAGCAGGTTATCGCCGGAAATTCGGGAAGAAATTAAAGCGCAAAAAGTTAAAAACTCAAAAATTGCACTTGTAAATACTTTGCGCGCAGCCGGTACCGGTCAAATGGAACCGTTGTGGCATAGATTATCCGGTCTTGCTATCCCGGTATTATTGATCACCGGCAGTATCGATGAGAAATTTACCGATAGCAGCCGGCGAATGGCAAAACTACTTCCGGATTGTAAACACGAAATTATTGAAGATACAGGTCATAATGTTCATCTGGAAAACCCTGACCGGTATTGTAAGGTAGTTAAAGAATTTATCTCTGCAATACACGAATGAGACAATAACCGGAATAACACGAACTAATCATCAAAACCAATTGATTAATTTCTATGAAATGGATTAAAGTAAATGATTACTCGGACATTGTGTACGAAAAATCCGAAGGCATTGCTAAAATAACGATCAACCGGCCGGAAAAACGAAATGCATTCCGCCCGGAAACCGTGTTTCAAATGTTTGATGCCTTTACCGATGCACGTGAAGACGCGTCTACCGGTGTTGTACTATTAACAGGAGCCGGTCCCGCAAAAGATGGAAAGTATGCCTTCTGCTCCGGCGGCGATCAATCGATACGCGGTGATGATGGATATGTGGGGGGAGACGGTGTGCCGCGCCTGAATGTTCTTGATCTGCAAAAACTTATCCGCAGTATTCCGAAGCCGGTTATCGCTCTGGTAGCCGGGTATGCGATTGGCGGCGGGCACGTACTTCACGTTGTGTGCGATTTGACGATAGCAGCAGAGAATGCCGTATTCGGACAGACCGGTCCGAAAGTCGGCAGCTTTGACGGTGGATTCGGCTCGAGTTATCTTGCACGGATTGTGGGACAGAAGAAGGCACGTGAGATCTGGTATCTGTGCCGGCAATATGATGCACGTGAAGCGGAAGATATGGGGCTGGTGAACAAAGTGGTACCGGTTGAACAGCTTGAGGAAGAAGGAATCCAGTGGGCGAAAGAAATTCTTGAGAAAAGTCCGCTCGCAATAAGATTATTGAAATCGGCATTCAATGCAGAACTTGACGGCCAGTCGGGAATTCAGGAACTTGCGGGGAATGCAACATTGCTGTATTACATGAGCAATGAGGCGCAGGAAGGACGCAATGCCTACAACGAGAAGCGTAAACCAGATTTCAGTAAATTTCCGAAACGTCCTTGAGTTAATAAAAAATGATCTTGTCGTAACTTTCAGAAGGTGATAGGCACGGTTACCGGGTAACTATGCAGATATCCACCCAGCCAATCATTTGATCATGCAACCAACTAATCATTCTGCAATACAATCGTGGTTTTTAGCTGCCCGTCCCCGCACGTTACCAGCGGCGGTAATGCCCGTGATGGTCGGAAGCGCTCTTGCATTTCGTGATAATTATTTTGATCCAGTCATCGCGCTTGTTGCCTTAGCGTGTGCATTACTGCTGCAAATTGGTTCAAACTTCGCCAACGATCTTTTTGATCACTTATCCGGCGCGGATACGCGCGAGCGTAAGGGGCCGGTGCGCGCCGTTGCGTCAGGACTTATCACACCGTTGCAGATGAAAATCGGAATTGTAATTGTATTCGGGATTGCTTTCATACTCGGGCTTTACCTTGTCGTTATCGGCGGATTGCCTATACTTATAATCGGGATCGCATCCATTACTATGGCTATACTGTATACGGGAGGACCGTATCCGCTTGGCTATTACGGATGGGGGGATGTGATGGTGTTTCTCTTTTTCGGATTTATCGGAACGATGGGAACATACTACGTACAGGCGCTTCAGTTGTCGCTCACGGCTTTTCTTGTTTCGATTCCTGTGGGGGCATTGATAACCAATATTCTTATCGTCAATAATTACCGCGATGTGGAAACCGATGAGAGGGCGGGAAAAAGAACCACCGCAGTCATCTTCGGCAGAAAATTTGCCCGGTGGGAATTTACGGTTCTTCTTTTTTCCGCATACGGAATTCCGCTTTTAGTCTGGGTCTTCTTTGAGCTATCGGCGTGGATTCTGCTGCCGTTTATTTCATTTCCGCTTGCATTGCGCGTGCTGGCTATGATGAACACATTACACGGGAGAGAGCTTAATCTTGCACTCGAACAGTGTGCAAAACTTGTAGCATTCTACGGTATTTTGTTTGCTATCGGTATTTCGGTATGATCGATATTTCACATATTGAGTATGATGAGTACAAGCTCTCGTTAACGACACCCATCAAAACTTCACGGGAGACCTTGTATTCCCGGCATGGGTATATAATAAAAGTATATTCCGGGGATGGGAAATATGGCGTCGGTGATATATCACCGTTGACTGCATTCGGTGCTGAAGACATTGATAGCGTGCGGGATAAATTAGAGGAGATCCAAAAAATACCGTCTAAACTTTCACCCTTTGAAGCAACACCACGGTCAATCTATAAAAATTTGACGTATCTATCCGACTATCCCGCAACCCGAACAGGACTTGAGCAGGCATGCATTGATATAGCAAGTAAAATAAAGAAAAAAACTATACCCGAGTTTTTGATGCTCGACTATAGTAAAAACGTTCGTGTGAATG